>JAVEUB010000011.1:0-20945 GCA_034005785.1 Cloacimonas sp. (SeqCode)
CCAAAAGATGCGTGGCAAAGCTGTGACGAAACGTGTGGGGCGTAACTTCTTTTTTGATTCCAGCCTCCAGCACGGCTATGCGCAGGATTTTCCAGAAACCCATGCGGCTAAGTTTTGCCCCGCGGTTGTTCAGGAACAGATACTCAGATTGTTTTAGCTTTAACAGCACGGGTCTGCTTTGATTCAAGTAGCGCACAAAAAGCTCGTCAAGGCTATCTACAAACGGTACATAGCGCTGCTTGCTGCCTTTGCCATGCACCAGGATTACTCTGTCGTTAAGGTTGATGTCGTGCAAGGTTACGCCCAGAAGTTCCGAAATGCGCATTCCTGTGGCGTAAAGCAGCTCCATCATCAGTTTGTTACGCAGCTCCAAAGCAGTGCTGCAAGGCAAACTGCCAAGCAAGTGAAACATTTCCTCCACACTAAGGAAATCTGGAAGATGAATGCCCAATTTCAAGCGGGGAACTTGGTCTAAATCTATCTTTATGGGGATCTCGTTATCCTTCAGATATCCAAAAAATTGTCCGATAGCTACGCGCTTTCGGGCGATACTGGTGTTTACCAAGCCAAGCTCTTGTAAGGTAAGCAGGTATTTGCGTAAATCTTCGGCTATGTATAGCGAGATATCTTTCTCTTCAAACATCAGAAAGTCTTTGATATCATGCCGATAGCTATCGATGCTGTTTTTTGCCATGCCGCGCTCCACCTTCAGGTGATAAATAAAACTGGAAAGCAGGCTGAAAAGATTGGCGCTTAGCTGCTTATCAATCGCCGCTGTAGTAATTTGGAGTCTCCTTGGTGATGCGGATGTCATGTGGGTGGCTTTCTTTTAAGCCAGCAGAGCTAATTTCGATAAACTGTGCCTTGCGATTTAATTCTGTGAGGTTCGCGGCTCCGCAATAGCCCATTCCGGCACGAAGACCGCCCAAAAGCTGGTACAGGAAATCTTTCAGGGGTCCTTTGTAAGGCACCATACCTTCAATGCCTTCGGCTACAAGCTTGTTCTCTTCTTCTTGTCCGGCTTGGAAATAGCGGTCTTTGCTGCCTTTTTTCATGGCACCTATGGAACCCATGCCACGATAGCTTTTAAAGCGGCGACCATTATAGATGATTGATTCGCCGGGGCTTTCATCACAACCGGCAAAAAGAGAACCGATCATCACTGCATTTGCGCCACCTGCAAGGGCTTTTACGATGTCCCCGCTAAATTTTAAGCCTCCATCAGCAATAATGGGAACACCGCTTTTTGCTGCTTCCTCGGCGCAGGCAAAAATTGCGCTAAGCTGAGGTACACCTATTCCTGCCACAATTCGGGTAGTGCAGATTGAGCCTGGGCCAATGCCTACTTTCACGGCATCTGCGCCATTATCAATCAAATAGCGGCAGGCTTGGGCTGTGGCTACGTTTCCGGCGATCAGTTCACAGGAAAGGTGCTGCTTAATCTTTTGCAATGCACCCTGGATATTAGTTTGATGCCCGTGAGCAGTATCGATTACGATTACATCAGCTCCGGAGTTTATCAACTCCATGGCGCGTTCCAGAAAGTCGCCAGTTACACCCACAGCGGCACCTACAAGAAGGCGATTATTGGTATCCTGCACAGCTTCAGGGTAGTTTAAGCGTTTCATGATATCGCGCACCGTTATCATGCCTTCCAGATGGTCATCATCGCTTATCAACAATAGCTTTTCCACTCGGTGCCTTTGCAGCAGGAGGATTGCATCTTCCACTGCTATACCTGTTTTGGCGGTTACCAACCGTTCACGCGGGGTCATCAGTTCTTTAACTGTGGCTTTTAGGTTGTCTTCAAAACGGATATCGCGGTTGGTAAGGATGCCCACAATCTTGCCATCCTGCACCACAGGAAATCCCCCAATCCGGTGATTGGCTTTCAGCTGTAAAACTTTGGCAAGTGTGTCATCCGGAGCAACAGTATAGGGATGGGTAATTACTCCGCTCTCAGCACGCTTTACCAGATGCACCTGACGCGCTTGTTCAGCGATATCTAAGTTTTTGTGAATAATCCCTATACCACCTTCACGCGCCATAGCGATAGCCAAAGCCGATTCCGTAACTGTATCCATGGCAGCGCTTAGCACAGGTATCCTAAGCGTAATCTTGGGAGTAATCTTGGTGCAAAGCTCTACGTTTGAAGGGAGCAAATCGGAATACTGCGGTACCAGCAGAACATCATCAAAAGTATATGCTTTGGGGATAATGGCTTGCATAATAATCTCCTATATGAACTTAAAGGCTTGGTCGAGCGCTGGAAATCCTGGTTATGCGATTGCGAAAATCAGGGGAAAAGATACTATTGGGTTTCGCTTTCAGGAACTCTCTGGCTAAACGTTGTTCTTCAGCTTTATCCTTGGTAAGCAGCAGTTTAAGCAATTCTGCATATTCCAGCGCTAAGGCATCGGTAAAAGGGTAATCCAGCAGCAACTTAGCATGTTCAAAATCACCGAAACCAATCGACCATTCAATTGCCAATAAGCGCAGTTCTTCATCTTTACTGTGCTCAAAAACCAGCTCCAGGCTATCAAGCCCGCTTTTCTGGTTCAATTGCAGCAAGCGGATAGCGGCAAAGAAGTGTAACTGATCAGCAGCTTCCAGATTAATCGTGAGCATATTAAGGTAAATAGCGTCGTTTGTATAAGGGCTGCCAGGGTATTTTATCACAAATTCATTCATTAGCGAATCAGCCAGGGCGTTATTTGCACTCAGCAAAGCTGCCATGAAGCCAAGGTAATCCCTTTTTTCGTATAGCTTTGGCTGATTGGTACTTTTTAGTATCTTCTCCGCAGCATTGTTGTTGCTGCTCATAATCATCAGGCGTGCAATATCCAGATCAATCTCTTGTTTTTCCACAATATCCCGCCCATAGTTCTTGGCTTCTTCCAGCCAGGCAATAGCGCTATCAGCAGGCATGCCCATTGCCAAACTGTTATCTGCCATCAGCTTACGCAGACGCACCCCCACCACAGAACGAAACCTGAGGTTTCGATCTTTCCAGAAAGAAAGTGCCAGATTACGCTTTACTAATACTTCTGTGGCAGAATAATCTGCGCTGTGAAAGCGAATTTGAGCCATACGAAACAGAAAATCAGCTATCTTTACTTCATCAGTTTCAGTTGTAGCAGCGTATTCATAAGCTGCAAAAGCGATACTATCGTTACCCGCTGCAGCTTGATCTTCGGCAAAACGATACAGTTTTGCAGGATCGAGCTGTTTATAGATGTTCAACGCGCCAGCGTAGTTCTTCATGTTCAGCATTGCCCCTGCATACAACTCTTTCAGAACAGGGCTGGAACTGCTATCTGCAACGGCTCCAATCACTTTGATCAGAGTGGAATCTTCCAGCAGGATCGTCTTCATTTGGTTATTGGTGAAGAACAAGTTAACCGGGTTTTTTTCCAGATAGGACATATACTCACGCACAGCAGGCTCAAGCAGACGATAATTAAGCGAGGTATTGGCAATTTCCAGGCGGAAAAGCTCAGGATTATTCAGCTTTTTACGTGCCATATAGTAAAGGTCTAACACTTTATCATAGAAAGCCTTGCGTTCAAAGAACGAAGCCAAAAACCGGTATTTATACTCATCATGCGAGTACAAATCCAGATAATCCATGCTTTCCTGCCAAGCCTCAATTGGTTTGGCTTGCATCAGCAGCAACTGAATATGTTGTTCAGCGTAGGTTTGGGACGGTAGAACACGCTGGTATTTCACTATAAGTGCCTCAGCCTTATCGGTTTGCGACAAGCTGAAATATATGCTTAGTAGCTGCAGAATGCTGTTCAGATCATTCGGATATTTATCCAGAAGCTGTATAAACAACTGCTGCGCCTGGCTATACTGCCTTTGAGCCAGCATTTGATATGCTTGCTGGAAGAGGATTTCCTTCTCGTTATACTGAGCCAAGCCCAAGCTTGCCAGCGTGCAAAAGATTATTACCCAGATTATCGTTTTCATCTACTTATCTAAAATCTCATTAAGGGTTTTCAGGTATTCCATAATTACCTGCTGATATTCACGGGGATAGCTTTTATAGCCATCTTCCAGCAAGCTGCTTCGCCGCAAGCTATTTAAATCTAAGGTGTTTGGATTCGCCTGATAGGTTTTATCACCGGCAGTTTCGCCTTTGCGTTTTTCGCTGAACTCGCGCTTATTAATCGAGCGCTGAGCATCCAGCATCTTGGAAATTATCCGTTCCTGACGCTCCAGCAAATCTGGCGATAGCTGATTACTACGCAATTGGCGAGAGATACTATCCATTTCTTCCGTAAGCTGCTTAATGGCATTTCCTTGTTTCTGTGCTTCGGGATTGTTCTGTAAAGCACGTTTCAGGTTTTCCGCCAGCCGTTCTTGATCCTGTGCCAGTTTCTGGATTTGTTGCTGCATGGCAGCATCCATTTTTCCGCCTTGACCTTGCATTTGCATCATAAGTTGCTGGGTTAGCATGTTCATGGCCATTTGTTCCTGGCCCATTTGCTCCAGCATTTGCATCAGCGATTGCATGCCGCCGCCACCTCCACCACCGGAAGATGAGTTTTGCAGCGCTTGCATCAGATCATAAACCATCAAATTTATGCCTTTCTGGATAGTAGTCAGCCCTGTAGGTAACTGATACAGTTGCATTTCGTTAATCATACCAAACACATCACGATAGCTCTTATTAGTGTCCGTAAGATCAATAAAAAACTTCGGGGGGATAATCATTAGCACCTGAGTTTCGCTAAACAGCTTATTAAGCGCAATCTGGATACCTTCCGAATGGGCAATCAGGTCCGGTACAATCTGATAGGGATCATTACGGTATCTGGAGGCTGTATCTTCATGCTTTTTAGAGAATATTAACAGTTCGCGGATGGCTGTCTGGATTGCCTGAATCGTCTTTTGTTGGTTGCCAGAACTCATCGAATTCTTCATTTGGGCAAGTTTCAGCGAAAACCGCCGCATCTTTTCCATCGCTTCAGCTTGGGATTCCTGCGATTGACTTTTCTGATTCTGCTGCAAGGAGTTCTGGCTTTTTAGCATATCTTTTTGCGCATCGCTCTTTTTCATATCTTGCATCAGCTCATTCAGTTGCTTGGCTGCCTCCTGATCGCGGGGACTATTTAGCATGTCCTTTATCTTATCCAGTTCTTCCTTCAGTTTATCGTAGGTATCGCTGATCTGTTTTTGATCTTTAGCCAGTTCTTTGCTATCAGATTTTGGGTCGGACGTGCGATTGCTGAGGTCTTTCTGCATCTTTTCCATTTCTTCGGAAATCTGCAAGGCTTTCTGCACGGCTTGTTCTTTTTTGATGCTTTCCAGCAGGTCGAGCGTTTGCTCTATCTTTTTGGCAAAATCTTCCATGGAGAACTTGAAGTTTTCCATCGCCTTTTTCAAGTCTTCCGGCTTGATGTTTTTTAGCGTATCCTGGAATTTCTTCATCGCCTCTTGCATCTGTTCATTGCTGATTTCCTGCATCAATTCCTGAATTTTCTGCATTTTTTGTAAGGTTTCCGGCGATAGCGTCTCATTAGCTTGCATCTTCTCGATTAGGTTCTGATAATTATCTGCCACATCCTGAACCTGTTGGCTCAGTTTTTCCTGATCGGACAGCATTTTTTCCAGTTGCTTTTTATCCTCCCATTTGGGTGTGTCCTGTTTCATCAGTTCGCGGCGTTTATCTTCAAATTCCTTCTGCAAGTCTTTGGATTTATTTAGCGTGGTTTCCAGCTCTGTCTTTTTCTCTTCTTGCTGTTGTTCAATCTCACGATAAATCTCCTCGATAGAAGGAAAACGAGCTTTGAACTTCGTGCTTTCGGCTTTTTGCTGTTCCGGTGAGTTATCGTATATCTCTGCCCAGTAGGTTATTACATCTCCAGGGAAGAGGTCTGCCGATTTCAAATCCAAGAGGAAATCCGTAGCGTACATCTTACCCGGAATCACACTTTGGATATTTAGCGTGTTAGTTTCGCCATTCTGTATCTGAAACTTCAAGCTGCAATTGCGCAAACCAAAATCGTCATCAGCACTAAGGATCAGCGGGAGCAGCATATTTTGATTCAGGGTAACATCTTCACCCGGAAAACTAATCTTAATTTGTGGGGGATTATCGTCCAAAATCCTGATGGTTTTTTCTTCCGGCTTGCTTTTTCTGCCCAAAGCATCGCTAAGTTCCAGATACCAAGTGCGAGGCCGATCTATACTTATCTGAGTTATATATGTTTGTGAATCAAGGGCTTGCATGCTTACTCTACTGGCATCGTCAAACACCATAACAGCACTTGCAACGGGGATGTTGCTTACAATGGAGAGCTTCACTTTGCTATGTTTCAACGCTTCGATATTACCATAACCAAGGGTATCCGTCCAGGCATTGAGACCTGTGTAGGCAGGAGGATTATACTGCACCCACCATTGTTTAACAATCGGCTCATCCAGCACGGAAATTTTGTAAACTGGCGATTTACTCACCTCATTTTCAGCATAGTATTCTATGCTGCTGTCCAGACGGCTAAAGATGTAGCTGTTGGAAGCCATCCCAAGCTCGCGCCACTGTTTATCAACGCGATAAAACAAGCGGTGTTTCAGCCAAGAATCTGGCTCAAGCACTTTAATCTCAAGGCTTTGATTGCGTCCGATGGTTTTATTGCCCGGGCTAAGCTCTATGAAGTTCTTGTAAACTATTTCCTGACGCTTGTTGGTGTAGAATTGACGGAAGGCCAGCGAAAAATCATTCCACGAATAAGCCCAGACTGTGCCCAAACCAAGAAATAGAAAGAGGATGCTAAACACCATCCAGGATGGATATAAAGAGGGAATCCGGTATTTGCCTGCAGCCATGCGAGTTGTAGATTGCTGTGCCAAAGCTTGCACGATGGGGGTGCTGGCGGATTGGATTTCTTTATTAGATAGTTCCAACGTGTTCTGGAAAAGATCGTCATGGTGTTCTATCTGCCGATCCAGAAACCGTGCCACCTTAAGGTTATCCCAAAAACTGCGGTAAGCATCCCACAGGAAAAAGATCAAAACCAATGCCAGGCATGCTCTGATACCCATATTAGCATAGATTAACGCCATGGATTGAGAGGGGATATTTAGCCATAAGAGATAATAGATATGCACAGCTAAAGCGAAGCCCACTATGCTTTTCAGCACAGCCTGAGCTGCGAATCGGATGTTTATCTTACGCCTGTTTCTGCCAATGAAATCGTTGAATTCTCTCATGTATGGATAGCTCCTAAACTTAGAAAGGTTATACATCTAAAAATGCCCTATTATGTCAAGCAGAGTTTTTGGGAAGTGAGAGCTTAAGCAGTGAGAGGCTGCGCCAGTGAGAGCTCGCAAGTGAGAGCTGCGCAGGGGAGTTCCTGCGTCCTTGCAGGAAAGGCCTTCCGATGTCCTCGTCGGGAGTATTAGTTTGACTGTCGGCGAGACGCACGCAACCCTTTTGTATTCATCCGGGCTGGATTCCCTCCTCCGAGGGAATGACCGATGGGTATGGAGTGCTTTCACACAAACTCCCAATTCGGTGTAATCGCAGAGCGTATTCCTTACTTGCATTACGCCATAAATAGGTCACCAATAGGCGTGCGACCCGTAATGATGGCGTATTAGTAGCAAGAACGCTGCTTCTGCCAGACAGGAAACACTCAGTCCCTCAACAAAAAAACCCGGTAACATCAGGCTACCGGGTTTAAGAAAGAATTATGGATTGCTAAGGCTTATGCTTTATCCTCAGAATCTTCGCGCGCTACTTCTTCAGTTTCTTCATCTTCCAGCGGTTCTTCGCCTTTCAGATGTACATTGATATCCACTGAATGCTTGGACAGCTCAGGATAAAAATCGTCAATATATTCCTGAACCGTATTTTCGATATCGCTGTGTTTGTCCAAGATATCCTGTGAGAAACCTATCTTAATCCGAAGTGAGTTCATAGTACGGTTGATGTTCATTTCCGGCATTTCACCATAAACATTGTTAAGAAACTCGGGGAGAGATTTTGAGAGTTTCACGGTTCCGTTGATCCGCTTGTATGCTTTTAGTCCGAATTGGGCGGCAACAGCCACTCCACCAATGATTAGAAGTCCCTTAAAGAATTTTTTCATCGTCTATACCTCGCTTACTATTTATAAATTGATTTAATCTTGCCCCAGCTGCGGTTTTGAATAAAGGTGGGCTGATAAACAACCGCATCAGAGGGGTTAATGGGATTCAAGGAAAATTCGCTAAAGCTGAAATGTACTATCCCGGTGAGGGAAGAATATTGTGTGCTGGGATTTTTTTGCAGATTACGACTGCCAAAAGAACCGAGGACGATAGAGCAAGTGCCACTGCCATCGGTAACATTGAATCTGCCTTTCAGGGATTTGCTGCCCACAGCGCTAACGTTCATCAGCCGCGCATAAACACCTTCGTAGGCTTCTGCTTCGTCACAGCGGGAAAGCTGGCCAGTGGTTAAAATAATTGCTTGAGGAAGAGGCAAGCCTCTATCCAGAACATTGGTACGGCTTACGTCTTGCAAGCAGGTCATTCCATAGGTTTCGGATACGGTGCCGGTAACTGTAATGCGGTCGCCTGTTTTTAGGCTGGCATTACGGTCTAATATTAATATGCCCCGCCAGGGACCATTTAAGCTTTCGCTGATGAAATAACCGCCGCTATAATAGTTCGTAGCGGTTACGATACCTTCCACACTTACGTCTTTTCCAACGTAGCGTGAAGGATAAGTACCGTCACTTCCGGGGTGGGATGTGTATTGCACATCGTAAATGGACATGGCCATAACCCCAAAACTGAGGCCAGCCATCAGACATAGCAGTATTAGTATCTTTTGCATGCATCACCTCTATATTACACAATCTAATAGATCACATTATATTGTCAAGCTAAATCGGAGCCAATTATCGAAATATGTTGTGGAATAATTTCTATTGAGGTTACTGATGAAAGGAAACAGGTGTAAGATGGTTTGCAGATTCGCGGGTAAACAGGTTAAGCTGCGTATAGTTTCACGCGGATTTCGCAGATTTTACACGCAGATAACGCAGATGAATTTACCATACCTCTTCCAACCTTCGAACCTTACAACCTTTTCAAATTTCATTTGACACGCAGCCCAAGCCCAAAAATACTGTTACGCATGAGGTGAAGATTGAAGACAAACATCGTAATAAAAGGCGCTCAGGAACACAATTTAAAGAATATAGACCTTGTTATTCCCCGCAACCAGTTAGTGGTTTTTACCGGTGTGTCCGGTTCGGGCAAATCGTCTTTGGCATTTGATACGCTATATGCTGAAGGACAAAGGCGTTATGTGGAGTCACTTTCGGCTTATGCACGCCAGTTTTTGGGGCA
The DNA here is from genome assembly GCA_034005785.1 of Cloacimonas sp. (SeqCode). Taxonomy (GTDB): domain Bacteria; phylum Cloacimonadota; class Cloacimonadia; order Cloacimonadales; family Cloacimonadaceae; genus Cloacimonas. The sequence goes on from JAVEUB010000011.1 coordinate 9,349, forward strand.
GATGGAAAAACCGAAAGTGGATTATATCGAGGGTTTATCTCCAGCCATATCAATTGAGCAGAAAGCATCCAGCAAGAATCCACGTTCCACCGTGGGTACCGCTACCGAGATTTACGATTACCTGCGGGTGCTGTATGCCAGAATTGGGAAACAGTATTGCCACAATTGCGGCGAACCAGTCGGCTCACAGACGATTGATCAGATGATTGAACACTTGATGCAAAGCCCCATGGGCACAAAGCTGCAGATATTGGCTCCCATGGTACAAAACCGCAAAGGAGAGCATAAAGACGAGCTGGAACAGCTACGCCAGGAAGGTTTTGTGCGGGTGATGATTAACGGCCAGTTACGTAACTTGGATGAAGAAATAGTGTTGGATAAAAAGAGTAAACATAATATCGACGTGGTTATCGATAGAATTGTGCTAAAAGCTGGCATCGAAAGCCGTTTGGCTGATTCTCTGGAACTGGCAATGAAACTTACGGAAGGCACAGTAAAGATAGATTACAGTGATGTAAACAGCGAGCTTATTCTTTCGGCTCAGAATTCCTGTGCCAAATGTAATATCGGCTTTGAGGAACTGGCTCCGCAGAGCTTTTCTTTTAACAGTCCTTTGGGTGCTTGCAAACTGTGCAATGGGCTGGGTTACAAGCTGGAATTTGATCCCGATCTGGTGGTGCCCGATCCTGAACTAAGCATTATGGAAGGTGCCGTAGCAGCTTGGGGGCGTTTGGAAGCCAAGCAGGATAGCTGGACGCTGAACACTGTGCGTAACCTTGCCAAAGCCTATAGTTTTTCACTTACCACGCCCTGGTATCAGTTGCCGGAAATTGTTAAACAGCTAATTTTGTATGGCTCCAAAGGCAAGAAGTTTAAAATAGCCTGGCAGAACGAACGCGGCAGCGGCGAATTTATGATGCGCTATGAAGGCATTATCCCTCAATTGGAAAGGCGCATGCACGAAACCACTTCTGAGGAAATGCGACGCTATTACATGCAGTATATCAGCGACAAACCCTGTCCCGAATGCGAAGGCAAGAAGCTGAAACCATCTTCACTGGCGGTGCGGATTCAGGATAAAAATATTGGTGACATTACAGCTATGAGCATAGCCCAGGCGCATGAGTTTTTTAGCAACATCCAGCTAACAGGGAATAGCCTAATTATTGCTGCGGAAGTTCTTAAGGAGATCAAGAACCGCCTTGGTTTCTTACTAAGCGTGGGTTTGCATTATCTTAGCCTGGATCGCAGGTCGCCAACCCTTTCTGGAGGTGAAGCACAGCGCATCAGACTTGCCAGCCAGATCGGCAGCCAGCTTGTTGGTGTGATGTACATTCTGGATGAACCGAGCATCGGTTTGCATCAGCGTGACAATGCCAAACTGGTGGCTATGCTACTGCAGCTAAGAGACTTGGGGAACACCGTTATTGTGGTGGAGCATGATGAAGACACGATGCGCAGTGCCGATTTGATTGTGGATTTTGGACCCAGAGCCGGTATTTATGGTGGCGAGATTGTAGCCATTGGCAAGATCGAAGAGATCATGCTGCATCCCGATTCCTTGACGGGAGCATATCTTTCGGGGCGCATGCAGATACCCATTCCGGAGCGCAGAACCAAGCCTGACGAACGGGTAATCAGAATCAGTAATGCTACGCATAATAACCTGAAAAACCTTACCGTTGAGATACCTTTGGGTTTGTTTGTGTGCGTATCAGGGGTTTCCGGCAGCGGAAAAAGCAGCCTGATAAACCAAACGTTATCCCCATTTCTACATAACAGTTTTTATCGCAGCACGCTTAAAGTTGGGGCTAATGGTGGGATCAGCGGTATTGAGCTTATCGATAAAGTAATATCCATCGATCAACAACCTATTGGCCGTACGCCACGTTCCAATCCTTGCACTTACATCAAACTTTTTGATCCCATCCGCAATTTGTTTGCCGAGTTACCTGCGTCTAAGATGCGTGGTTACAAGCCTGGACGCTTTTCCTTCAACGTGAAAGGTGGCCGTTGCGAAGCCTGCGATGGAGCAGGTCTTAAACAGATTGAAATGCACTTTATGGCAGATATTTATGTAGCTTGCGAAGTCTGCAAGGGCAAGCGTTACAATCAGGAAACCTTGTCTATCCGTTACAAAGGCAAGAACATAGCAGAAGTGCTGGATATGGATGTGCAGGAGGCAGTGGAGTTTTTTGAGGCGATTCCGTCCATCCGCCAGAAATTGCAGACTTTGCATGAAGTCGGCTTGGATTATATCAAGCTGGGGCAAGCTTCCACCACTCTTTCCGGAGGCGAGGCACAACGCATCAAGCTCTCGCGTGAGCTTAGTAAAACTTCCACCGGCAGCACCATGTACCTGTTGGATGAACCTACTACTGGCCTACATTTCGACGATATTAACAAGCTATTGAAGGTGCTAAAAAAACTGGTGGCTATGGGGAACACGGTAGTGGTGATAGAGCATAATCTGGATGTGATAAAATCGGCAGATTGGGTGATAGATTTAGGCCCTGAAGGTGGTGATGAAGGCGGCAGAGTAATAGCCTTGGGAACCCCCGAAGATATTGTTGCCTGTCCAGATTCTGCCACAGGATATCATTTGCAGCAGCATTACATGCGGGAACAGGGATATGCAGAGCAACTTGAGCAAGCACAACTCGCCCCCACGAAAGATAAAAAGAAAAGCACCGTAGCCAAGAAAAAGCCATGAGAAGCATAAGGTTCAGCTATTCTCCCCTAACAGCAGGTAAGCATCAAGTTGGCTTGGCAGGGGATTTTAGCAACTGGCAAATTGTGCTCATGGAAGATTTTGGCGGTGTGTATCTAATTGCCATTGATCTTGCTCCAGGGGAGTATCGGTACAAGTTTATCGTGGATGGCAATTGGATTTACGATGAATCCAATCCACAAAGGTCAGCAGACCCCTATGGTGGCTTTCATTCACTCTTAAACGTGGAGGATGAAGAGCGCAAGCTTACTTGGGACGATATTCTTGATTATACACGTAATAAAACTTATGCCGATTCAATAAAGCTGTACCGAAGTGGGGAAGAGGCTGCTGAATTGCGTTTTTCCTGGTACATAGGTATGGCAGAGCAGATTAATCTGCATCTTGGCGATGAGGTGTATACCTTTAAACGGATTGGGCAAAATGCGTTGTATGATGTGTATTGTTTGTTTTTAGGTTGGAAGGTTGGAAAGTTGGAAGGTTGGAAGGTTAGTCAAGCTCCTTTGTCATTCCCGCGGAGGCGGGAATCCAGCCCATTACCAATTTTAAATATCATCATCGAGATCATATATCAGGATAACAGGATTTACTTATGTGCCGATGGCTTTGTTGCAGACAGCAATACTAACAATTCGGGCGCACGCAATGCGCCCCTACAGAACCCCCACACGCCAGAACACCCACACCCCCACACGCCCATACTAATAAACCTATCCGATTATCCCATTTTCTCAGTCCCCGCTTGGGTAGGCAAAGGTATTATCTACCAAATCTTTCCCGATCGCTTTTGCAATGGTGATAGAAGTATCGATCCCGATTTCAGTGAGTGGTATTATGCCGATTGCAAAACACCTCCTTCGCAAGGGGAAATACTGCAGCCCGAGCAGGAATACTTCCACTTGGTGCAGGACTGGAACGACGTTAGCGGCTTAAGCCAAAGCCCCTATCTGGAAGAAGGAAAGTCCGATTGGTGGTCATTTTACGGCGGAGATATTGCCGGTGTGCAGAGCAAGCTGGATTACCTTTGCGATTTGGGCATTGATATAATCTATTTTAATCCGCTGTGGCAGGCAAAATCCAACCACAAGTATGACAGCGCCGATTATCACAGCATAGATCCTCATTTTGGCACGGTGGAGCAAATGACTGCGTTCGTTACAGCAGCTCATGCCAAAGGCATCAAAATAATCCTGGATGTGGCATTCAACCATACCGGTGAGACATTCTGGGCATTTCGAGATACTGTGGAAAAAGGTTCTGATTCGCATTACTGGAACTGGTATGATTGGAAGAAGTGGCCTTTACCCAAACCCCTTCCTGTCGATTTTAAACCGCGTGAATATTACCAATGCTGGTGGGGCATCAAAGATATGCCAGATTTGAATTACGATTTATCGCGCCACCATCCCGAAGAGAATGCCATCCGCAACATCGAGGCTGCCACTGTGAACGAGCCGCTCATTACCTACCTTCTGGAAACAATCCGTTGGTGGCTGCAGGACATTGGCATTGATGGTTTCCGGCTGGATGTGCCGGATGAAGTTCCGTTCTGGTTTTGGCAGTTGTTTCGCCAAGAAGTGAAGAGCTGCAAGCCTGATGCCTGGATTGTGGGCGAAATCTGGCATGATGCGCAAGGTTGGGTGAATGCCAAATACTTTGATTCGGTGATGAACTATGCCTACTTCAAGAACCCGGTGATTGAGTTTTTTATCTTCAAACTGATCCAGCAGGATGAGTTTATCCAGCGCATCGAAACTGGTTTAGCGCTGTATCCTTTTCATGCCCTGCAAGCAATGATGAACCTGTTGGGTGGACACGACACGTTGCGGATTTTTGAGCTGGCAAAAGGCGATATTGCCCGCTTGAAGCTTGCTGTGCTGTTCAAAATGTGTTTTCTGGGTGCTCCGCATATCTATTATGGCGATGAAATTGCCCTTCCGGGTGGCAAAGATCCTGATAACCGGCGTCCCTTTAACTGGGATTGGGAAAGCAGCCCCGTCGCCAGCGATTTACGCAGCTTTTACCAGGAACTAATTTTACTACGCCGCTCCAATCTTGTATTCAGCGAGGGTAGTTTTGCTTTTATCCCCACTAATAACGGAATTCTAAGCTTTGAACGCCGTCTGGCTGATAAAACAATCCATGTTTACATCAATCCCCAGCCTGATGCCATTGCCATCGCTATTCCTGCGGAGATGCACGTTATTTTTGGCTCTGCAAGTTCGTCTTTACCCGCGAATTCAGCAATAATTCTTGCCAACTGATAGCTCTTTGGGTGGGCAGCTAAGAATGAAACTGGACAAAAATGGGGTGTATAAAAGTGTGGGTACGATGAAATTGAAGAAAGAACAATGAAGCAAAGCAAGATAGATATTCTGGAAAAAATGCCCATTCCGCGAGCCATTATGAATCTGGCACTCCCCAGTGTGCTAAGCATGATCGTGAACATTCTGTACAATCTTACCGATACTTTTTTTATTGGTAAATTGGGTGATCCTTATCAGCTTGCAGCAGTATCCATTTCCTTACCCGTGGCTATCTTCCAGATGGCAATTGCGGGTGTTTTCGGAGTAGGCGGAGGCAGCTATCTTTCCCGCGCGTTAGGGAAAAAAGATTTTGCCTCTGCCAAAGAAACCACCTCCACAGCCATCTTCAGTTCTGCTGTTATTTCTATAGTTTTGGGAGCACTGGGTATTCTTTTTATCCCGCAGATTCTGGTTGCAGTGGGTGCCAGTAGCAACACAATTATTCCTGCTACCCGCTACATGCTTATTATCCTGATAGGCAGTCCGTTCACGCTGCTTAGTTTCACTTTTGTACAGCTAATAAGGGCTGAAGGTGCTGCCAAAGATGCGATGATGGGCTTGATTATCGGTACGCTTGTTAATATTCTGCTTGATCCTTTGTTTATCTTCGGATTCAATATGGGTGTAACAGGTGCAGCGGTAGCCACTGTTATTGGCCAAGCTTTGGGCTTGGTGTATTATTTGTCATTTTATCTGCGTAAACGCAGCGTTGCTGCTCCCTCCCGTAAATACCTGCATTTGCGCTGGCAATGCTACAAGGAAATTCTGTTCATCGGCATTCCTGCTTCGTTGGGAACCATTATGATGAGCATCGGCAACACGATTACCTACAAACTGGCCTCTGCCTATGGAGATCATAGTATTGCGGCTATTGGCGTTTGTTCCCGCGTGTTTTCCATCCCCATCTTTGTGTTTATCGGTATAGCCATTGGGGTACAGCCACTTATCGGCTTTAATTTTGGGGCACGTAATTTCCCTCGGATGAAAAAGGCAATCAGCACTGCTATTGCCATCAGTATGAGCCTGGGCTTGGTTTTCACGGTTCTATTTGCCCTCTTTCCCAAGATGCTAATTGCTGCTTTTATTCGTGATCCGCAGATTATGGATATCGGCACGGTTATCCTTAAAGCATACGTTTATGCCATACCCTTCGCTGCAATCGGCATGATCCTGATGACCAGCCTGCAAGCTATGGGCAAGGCTTTGCCAGCTTTAATTGTAGCTCTCTCCCGGCAGGGATTAGTGTATCTCCCGCTTATTTTTATCCTGAACCACTACTTTGCCTTCAATGGCCTGGTTTTTGCCCTTCCCATCGCTGATGCTGCCACCACGGTGGTATCATTCAGCTTTGTCTATTTTATCAATAAGCGCTTAAGGTAACACCAAGCAATATGTTAGGTCGGCTGTAATTGCGCCCTTGCTTGCTCTAATCTATCTCACCACAGCCTGCCCTCACTTTTACCTAACATAAAGTTAGACCATCGTGAGACATGAGATAGCTGATAGATAGGCTTGCCAGCAAGTGCTAAGCACAGGGGTGCCACTTCCATAACATCATATCATGCTGAACCCGACTATAGGTAGCTCTCACTTAAATTGGCAAAAGTTCCGCTTGACACAAAAACCGCTTTTATAATAAGAGCTTAAGGCATAAGAATAAAAAATAAAACATGGAGGAATCATGTCCACAAATCTAAAATACGGCAGTATCAGCTCCCGTGAGTCCATTGAACTGGAAGAAAAATACGGAGCGCATAACTATCATCCGCTGCCCGTAGTTCTGGCCAAAGGTGAAGGAGTATTCTTGTGGGATCCCGAAGGAAAGCGTTATTACGATTTTCTGTCTGCCTATTCAGCAGTAAATCAGGGACATTGCCATCCCAAGATTATCCAGGCTTTAATTGATCAGGCAAAAGAGCTTACCCTCACTTCACGCGCCTTCTTCAATAATAAACTTGGCGAATATGAAAAATACATTACCGAGTTTTTCGGTTTTGATATGGTTCTTCCCATGAATTCTGGTGCTGAAGCTGTGGAAACTGCCATGAAGCTTGCCCGTAAATGGGCATACAATGTAAAGGGTGTGGAGCCTGATGGCGCTATCATCATCTTTGCAGAAAACAACTTCCACGGCCGCACCATTGCCATCGTTTCTGCTTCTTCCGATCCCGATTGCTATGAAGGCTTTGGTCCTTTCACTCCCGGCATCGTAAGAGTAGCCTATGACGATGCCAATGCCCTGAAAGTATATCTGGAAAAGCACGGAAAAAATGTAGCTGCTTTCATCGTGGAACCCATTCAGGGTGAAGCTGGTGTGTTTGTGCCCAAAGATGGCTATTTAAAGGAATGTTTTGACCTATGTAAGCAGCATAAAGTGCTGTTCGTAGCCGATGAAATCCAGACCGGTTTGGCCAGAACTGGTAAGCTGTTGGCTTGCGATTATGATAACGTACGTCCCGATATGCTGATCCTTGGTAAAGCTTTATCTGGTGGTGTGTTACCTGCATCGGCAGTATTAGCTGATAAGGATATCATGCTCCAGATCAAACCAGGCCAGCATGGCTCCACTTATGGTGGTTTCCCGCTTGCTTGCGCTGTTGCCAAAGCTTCTTTGGAAGTTATCAAGGATGAAAAACTGGCAGAGCGCGCTTATGAACTGGGCAAATTCTTCCGTAAGGAACTGCGTGCCTTGAAGCACCCGATGCTGAAACTTGTGCGAGGTAAAGGTTTGTTGAATGCCATCGTGGTGGAACCCCATAACGGTTTTGAAGCTTGGGATTTATGCCTGAAACTGAAAGAAAAAGGCATCCTCTGCAAACCAACCCACCGTCATATCATCCGTTTGGCACCGCCCTTGGTAATTACTGAAGAGCAATTGCGCGAATGTGTTGGTATCCTCAAATCCGTGTTCGATGAAGTTCAATAATTAAAGAGTAGATTATACGTTAAGATGGGGGTGGGGATTTCTCACCCCTTTCCAGTTAAGGATTAAGCTGCGCATAGTGTTAGAAAGTGAAGGCTGGAACACTGGATTTATCCAGTCGTTTTACCAGGATTTATCCTGGAGTGAGGATTGTTTTTACGCAGCAGCTTTAGATGGCCAAATAGATTTGGCAGAACCGACCGGATGAAGAGGTTGTGCGAAAACTGCAAAACCTTCTGTCATTCCCGCGGAGGCGGGAATCCAGCTCTGATGAATCCCATTAGGGATGACACAAATAAAGCATTGCAGTATAGACATATATTTGCCGTTCTTACAGAACTTATAAAAGGGCTGGATTCCTGCCTCCGCAGGAATGACAAAACTTTTTCGCACAAGCTCTGAATCCGGTGTTCCAACCTACACAAATAGCGCAGCTTAATTCTTAATTTCAAACCCGAAACTACAGGAGATAAACAATGTCAGTATCAGCAGCATTCAAAAGCGGATTCGTGGCGATTCTGGGTAAGCCGAATACAGGAAAATCTACCCTGATGAACCATATTTTGGGAGAAAAACTCTCGATTACCTCGCCCAAACCACAGACAACCCGCTACGCCATAAAAGGGATTTGGAACACACCGGATCACCAGATTGTGTTTGTCGATACCCCGGGATATCTGAAACCGCGTTATGAAATGCAGGAAAAGATGCTGCGGATCTGGAATGATGCCTTCAAGGATGTGGATTTAATCATCTTTCTGGCACAAATTGCGGGCTTTCCCAGTGAGTATGATGCAGAAGTACTGAAACACCTGAAGTATCTTAAAAACCCCCAGCTTGCCGTGTTTAACAAGCTGGATCTAAGCCCAGGAGCTAAGCTTGATGACTTAACGGTGCACTTGCCGGATTCGATTACGGAAAGCATCATGATTTCTGCTAAAACGGGAGAGAATATCCCGTTGTTAATCGAGGCAATCAAGCGCTTTACGCCTTATCATGAACCATATTACGAAGAGGATCAGCTTTCGGACTTGCCCGTGCGCTTTTTTGCCAAAGAAGTTATCCGCGAAGCCATCTTTCACCAATTTGAGCAAGAAATTCCCTATGCCACGGCAGTATTGATCGAACGTTATACCGAAGGCGAAACCAAAGTCGTAATTGATGCCGTGATCTGGCTGGAACGCTATAGCCAAAAGCCGATTATTATTGGTCGTAATGGCGAAAACCTGCGCAAGATAAGGGAATATGCGGAAGTTCAGCTTAGCAGTTTCCTCCAAACCCCAGTGCAGATACATTTATGGGTGAAGATCAATCCCAACTGGCGTAAAAAGGGATCTGCACTAAAAGAACTGGGGTTTGATCAGTAGAGTTAAGAGTTCAGCTGCGCATAGGCTGATAAGATTGAGTGTGTAGTTCCAACTCTACAGTATGGGTACGAGCGATTTTGACTTAGAATATGCGTGAGAGAAAGATGAAGTTAACTGCTCAAATTTGAACCGCAAATATTTAGTTAAAAAGTGGGATATGCGACGATGGGGAAAACTTGGCTATGATGCGGGGTAACAGGAGGTTTGGTTGTTTATCGTTATCATGCAATCCGCGGTTTAACTCATAGTTTTGCCGAAAGCTGGGGTAAAAATTGTGGATAAAGGATTGATGGTAGTGCCGATAGCGCAGGCGGCAAAACTATAAGTCAAACACGCTCCAAGAGTGGTTCAGCTTAACTTTTAACTTTTAACTTTTAACTTCCCTGTCACCTGCAACCTAAAGATTCACTTCTACCCACACGCCCAGGCTAAATATCCTAGAGCCATCGTCGCGTTTTTTATCAGAGGTAATTTCATAGCTGCTGGTTAATCCTCCGCGGATATTCTGATCGAACTGATAGCTGGCTTGCGGAGTAATTGCCAGACGGGTGGTATGCCTGTCAACCTGTTCGTTATTATTGCCTTTTGTGTTGTCATAGTTCTTTTCAAAGGTCATTCCCAGGGTGGAAGTCATTTCGTTTTTGATATGTATTTTCTTCTTGGTAAAGGGAACGGTGAATCCACGTCCGGCACGGAAACTATAGGATATATTTCCATTCATAGATTGAGAATTGAGGATTTTGAAGATTTGATAGGTATCCATCTGGGTTACGTTTTCGGTTCTGCTAATTGAATAGCTCAAATTGGTGCTTATTACTTTTAGGACATTTCCGGTAAAACCTATCAGGGGATTCAAGGCTGTAGTGAAAGATTCCTGCTGCGGACGCACCCAGTTTAAATCTCCATTTTGGCGCACGGTATATTGGAAGCCGCTATTCAGCCTTGTGCTGCTGAGGTATTTACCCATGCCAATCCACGTTTCGAAATCCATCAGGGACAAAGTGACGTCGGGGAAAGTATAACCAATGGATTGGTTACTGGCATTGGCTTCACGTTGATTGGTGGTATAGGAGTAATTTAACACACTATCCAGTTTACGCGATAATGTAATACCACTACCGAAAGTGATGGTGTTATCATTACTGATGGCTTCCAACGAATCGCGGGAAACGCTATGTGGCAGGCCAATCTGGAATGCAAAGGGGAATGGGTCGGTTTTTCGAGCATAATTCATCGTATATGCGTTTTGATATGATGCCGTGATGTTCTTAATCCGGGATAAAGCACTTATAACCTGTGGGAAAATGGGTTTTGGAGGAGACTTGGGTTTAGGCACTGCCACTGAATCCGCGGGGCTGATTCCATCCTCTTTTTCTTCGGTTTCAGATATGTTTAACTGTTCCGAATTCTCATCTCCAAGATTCATCTCTACGTCTTTCACTTTATTTTCATCGCCTTCAAGCAGAAGCTTTTCTTCTTCCCTTTTTTGCTCATCAAGTCGTTTCTTCTCTTCTTCGCGTTTCTTCTCTTCCTCTCGTTTCAGTGCGTCCATCTTCTTTTGATCATCTATTCTCTGTTGTTCTTCATTTTTTTGATCTTCTATTTTTTGTTCTTCATCTTTAAGCTTTTGCTCTTCATCCTTAGGTTCCTGCCCTTCGGGTTTATCATCATCTTTAGGTTTATCTTGGGTTTTTGGGGCGCGGTTTTTCAGTTTCTCTGCCCAAGCAGTTAGCAGAGAAGAATTCTGCAAGGTGAAACTGGTACGGATGCCGCGAGTGCTATTTCCGTCCCTTTGGGAAACCTCTACTTGTGCGCCCTCGATGGTTTGGTAGAACTTACGTTGTGCATCGGTATATCTTGCAGTTATTGAAGATGTAACGTTCATAACTCGGGGGAAGTAGTTGGGATTATAGTTCACCCCCAAATCCTGCACAAATTCATTCATTTTGCCGATGTTTATATCATAGTAATAGTTCTTTTGTTTCAAATCCCGTTTCGTATTGAATCTTGCCGTGGCGGTAAGATCGCTAAGCAGATTCCAGGTGATATTGTTATCGGTAGTTGCAGTTCTGGTGTCGGTGGTTTGAGTGCGGGGAAACCAGTTCCAGGCATAGGTTCCGGTGCTATCAGCGCGGTTTTGCCAGTCAAAGCTTTTTGGCTCATTGCTGCTAAAGGTAAGGCTGTTATTAAATGTAGAAGGTAGATAACCCATGCTGTAATTCTTGAATAGCTTAAAGCTGCATTTATCAGCAGGAATAGTAAGGTTGTAA
>JAVEUB010000232.1:0-4837 GCA_034005785.1 Cloacimonas sp. (SeqCode)
GCGCTCGCGCACGACCATTGGCTCTATCAGTTACATGCCCGCAGTGATGGGTATGATAGCAGCTTCATGGGTGGTTAACAGCGCAATCGAAGCTATAAAAGGGAATATAACTTGATTTTAGACAAAGCATTCACACAATTGCATTTCAGCATACTTGAGAGGTTATCACAATGAAACTTATCTATTTAGGCCATTCCGCCTTTTATCTGGAAAATAGCAGCGGTACCAGCATTCTGATCGATCCTTTTTTGGATAAAAACCCCCTTGCGCCAATCAAAGCGAAACAAGTTTATGCCGATTACATCATTCTAACGCATGCGCATGGCGATCATTTGGGTGATGCATTTGCTATTGCGGACATGAATTCCACGGTGATAATCTGCGTATCCGAGCTGGCTTCAATCATCGCCAAGCGCGGTTACAAAGTGCATGCCATGCAAATAGGTGGAGCTTGCGAGTTCAGCTTTGGCCGGGTGAAACTGACGATGGCTTTACATGGCTCCTGCACTCCCGAAGGCGAATATGCCGGCTTGGCAGCAGGGTTGATCCTGAATATCGATGATGTAACTATTTACCACTGTGGCGATACCGGCATATTTGGCGATATGAAGCTTATCGGCGAAAGGCATAAAATAGACTATCTGCTGATCCCCATCGGTGGTAATTACACAATGGATATCGACGATGCCGTGCTTGCGACAAAAATGATCAACCCAGCCGTGGCTATCCCCATGCACTATAACACGTTTGAAGCGATCAAGGCAAACCCCGATGAGTTTGTGGCAAAGCTGGAAGAAGAAGGCTTGCTGGGACAAGTTTTACAGCCTGGCGAAGAGATTGTGGTGTAATGATAGCAAGAGCCAAAAACTTTGGCAGCTACCCTTGGAGCGATTTTGACCCCAAAAATCTGCGTGCATGAGCAATTAAAAAAAACCACACTAACTTCAGCAGCAGATTTTTTTAGTTAAAACGCGGGCTATGCAGTAATGATAGTTTGGTGCAACCTTTGTTTTAACTCATAGTTTTGCCAAGAGATGGTATAATTAGCGGAAAGCACTTGCTTAAACCAAAGCTAACCGTACATGCGGCAAAACCATAAGTACAAACAAACGTATTGTTGTGTTCCGGAATTTAGGCGAAAGCCCATTGTGGGCAAACAAAGCGTTAAATGGGATAAATTAGTTCATTATGCTGCGAACAACCCTTAACCCGATATAGCCGTTTTTGGTGTAAGGCTTAGCAAAATTGCGGTTAGTAGCCCGCATTTCGGAGGCAGGATGATACCATGAGCCGCCTCTGATCACTTTATCGGTACCCGTTTCCGGCCCTTTAGAGGGGTTTGTGTGGCGGTAGGAATAGGGTGCATACCAGTTCCAAACCCATTCAAAGAGGTTTCCGCTAAGATCGTACAATCCCAGTTGATTGGCAGTTTTTTCTGCTCCCTTTTGGCTGCGGGCACCGCTGTTACCGCTATACCAACCTGCTTCATCGGCAGCAGCTGAACCGCTGAATTCAGTGAAATCACGGTGCTTGCCACTTTTAGCGGCAAACTCCCATTCTGCTTCGGTGGGTAATCTGTAGCCATCAGCTTCAAAATTACAGATCACTTCGGTATCGTAATAATCATAACAGGGTTGATAGCCATCTTTCAAGCTTTTAGCGTTGCAGAACTCTATGGCATCGTAGAAACTTATGTTTTCCACAGGTAACGCGTTGTCCTTGAACTGAGAGGGATTTTTGGGGAAAACCATCAGCCACTCTGCCTGAGTAACTTCTTTGGGGCTGATGTAAAAAGAGGCAACTATTACGGTTAACAGAGGAAATTCATCATCATCAGCATCAGGGGCAATGTTTCCCATAACCAAGGTGTCACCGGGGACTTTTATCAAGGTTAAAGGCTTATTCTCTATGGCAGGTACGGCTACAGGTTCATCAATCTGGGCTGTATCTGTGGGGGTGCTAAATTTATGGTGCGAACCAAAAACAAAGTATTTAACCACAATAAATAGGACAATTGCCAAGGTTAGCCATAGCAGTATTTTGAAAGTATTTTGCAGCTTTTTGGTTTCCTGAATTTCGGGGTCTGCTTTACGGGGGAAGGGGTTTGAGCTATACATGCGTGTAGGATTGGTGTTCTGCTTGGGAAGCTGCTCAGGTGCTTTTGCAGGTACGGATTCAGCAGGGATGGCGTCCTGCTCTACAATGATGGGATTTTGGTGTAGGGGCAAGTTGCGCTCGCCCTTTTGATAGTTATCTTCCTGGTTTGGGCGGACGCAATCCGACCCTACAAAGGATGGTTCCTGCGCTACTTCGGTGCTTTCGGTGTTCTCGGTGGTTAATAAGGCAGGAATGGTTTCATGCTCTACATCTCGCTCGATAAGATCGGCAAAAGCCAGAGAAATATCGTTGTTATCTGGCTCAAAGTTTGATTGTGGCACAATCTGAAGCGGGATAACAGGCTCTGGCTCAATTTCTGGTTCAGGAGCTTCTGCAAGCACCGGTTCTTCTTCTGCCAGAACTTCATCTATGCTGCTATCCAGAATGGGAACTCCCTGTCTCTGAATAGCTTGCAGCATTGCCTCTGCGCTTTCAGGGCGCACATGAGGATCCAGTTTCAGGCCCTGCAGAATGATCTCAAAGAGCCAGGCGGGGATAGTTTTGCCCAGGCGTTCCGGCATTAGCACAGGACGGGAGATGCTTTGTAGTTTCTGTTGTTCGTGGCTAAGATACAGGTCAACCCGCCAGGGTGGTACTCCGCAAAGGATAAAATAGGCAAGTGCTGCTACTGAATATAGGTCAGATGCAGGTAGGGTGATGCCAGCTTGATACAATTCGGGTGCGATAAACAGGATGGGTTGATATACATGAAAGCTCTCTTCCTTGTTCAAGTAAGCCGTCTTTTCCTTACCAAAGCCGATGATTTTTGCCCGCGAGTTATCGTCGATAATGATATTGTAAGGATTCAGGTTCAGATGTAAGATGCCCTTTGCATGTGCATGAACCAAGGCATCCAGGATATCCATGATCCACACCAGTGCGGTTTGCAGGTTTGGCGCTTCTTCCAATTGGTTCACCAGTGCTCTGCCCGTAACGTATTCGCCAATCATGAAAGCGCTTACGGTATCAATTTGGTGCTTGTAAATTGCTCTGATGCGGGGATGCATTAGTTCCGAGCCGATTCTGGCTTCTTCCAATAGGCTGGCAACTAAAGCTTTATCATTTGTGCGAGCAGGATCTGGGGTCTTGATCAAAACTTCCGCACCGGTATCAATCTTAGTGGCTTGAAACAGGTGAAAACGCCGTGAATGATGCACACCATAAAGCACCTGATAGCTGTTTAGAACTTTGAAGTCGGTCAACTTAGCAGGCCTTGTAGATGCTTCTACCGCGCTTGATTACGCGGCTGAGGTGAGATGAGCCAAAATGGTAGGGCAGGAAATTTATGCCAGGCATATCCCACAGGGTTAAATCCGCCTGCTTACCTGGTTCCAGCGAGCCAAGGATGTTCCCTCGGGAGATGGCAAAAGCAGCATTCAACGTGGCTGCGCAAAGGGCTGCGGTAGGGCTTATGCCCATTTGCAAACAGGCCAAAGTGATGGTAAACGGCAAAGAATCGCAGTTGCAGCTTCCCGGATTGTAATCTGTGGCTATTGCCACAGCCATGCCTGCAGCCAGCATTTGTTGCGCGGGAGCGTAAACCTTGCTGCGAAGGGAAAATAAGGTGGCCGGAAGCAGCACCGGGATCACTCCGGCTTTCTGCAAAGCCAAAATACCAGTTTCACTGGTGGCACCCAAATGATCTGCCGAAATACAGCCAAGCTCTGCTGCCAGCTCTGCGCCACCAATGGCCTCTATTTCATCCGCGTGCATCTTTAGTTTAAAGCCGTGATCTTTGGCACATTGCAGCACCCGGCGAGATTCCTCTATGCTGTAAACATGAGCTTCGGTAAAGATATCGCAAAACTCCGCTATTCCTTGCTCTGCCACTGCGGGGATCATCTCTTCACAGAGGATTTTAAGGTAGCGTTCGTGGTCGTTTTTATACTCTGCGGGGAACTCGTGCGCACCCATAAAGGTGGGAACGATCTCTATCGGTAATTCTTCATTCAAGCGCTTAATCACGCGTAACTGTTTCAATTCGCTGTTCGTATCCAAGCCATAACCGCTTTTTGCTTCCAGGGTGGTTGTGCCCTGGCTGATCATCCTTTTGATGCGTTTAGCTGCTAAATCAAACAGTAAATCTTCTGATGCATCACGCGTGGAAGCTATGGTGGAGCGAATCCCGCCTCCAGCTTTGGCAATATCCACATAGCTTTTCCCCTCAAGACGCAGGGCAAATTCATCTTCACGAGTATGCACAAACACGGGGTGCGTGTGGCAATCTACAAAGCCGGGCAAGACAATTTTACCACATGCATCGATCTGCTCCTCCCAAGTGTATTTTGCCTCTATATCTGCGCTGTTGCCAATCTCGGTTATCAGACCATTTGTAATGGCTATGCCTGCATTAAGGACGGAAGCGGTATCCTCCATTTCGTGTCCATGGCGCGCTTTATTGCCACTTGCAAAAGTAATCAGCTCTTTGATGTTGATGATCAGTATATCTGCCTTCATGCAATCTTACTCCTTGATACTCTCTGTTTTTCAAACAATTAGCCATTCGCAATTCCGTCAAGGATTTTACGCACAGAAAAAAAAAGCGCTTTGCCAGCAAGAGTGACAAAGCGCTTAAATGGCTTTAATGTAATGGTGTTAATTATTCTTCGTCGGTATCGAGCATTTCCATATCTTCAAATTCAGCGGTGAATGCTTCGTCGAATTTATCGGCTACAGCATT
>JAVEUB010000012.1:0-20800 GCA_034005785.1 Cloacimonas sp. (SeqCode)
TCTTCCGATCTCATGCTGCACAGGAACCATCCCGGTTGTAAGCCACAGCCTGATTGCTTTTATTTTTAATCATGGTGCCATAGTGTTTCACCACTGCCACTGGCAAGGTGCGGGCAAAATCGTTACGTTTAGCACGAACTGTTTCTATTTTAGTTTCCAGCGAATCAATCTGATGCCGCAGATCACCTTCTTTTTCGCGCTTGCGTTGTTCTGCTTTTTGTAACTCTGCTTTGGCTTTTTCCACCTGTTCTTTGGCTTCTACATCCTGATCCATCAGTTCCAGCAATCCGGATTCCACTTCCGATATTTTCGTTTTCAAGTAGGCAATTTCGCTGTTCAGAGCTTTGTATTCTTTATTGTTCTTTATTTCGGAAAGCTGCGTGGCATATTTCTTGCTGTGTTCTTGGTGGCCTTTAATCTCCAGATCCAAAGCGCGCTGTTTCTTAGCTATTTCGGATCGCACTGTTTCGGCTTCCAGAAGGTTTATGGTAGCTTGTTCCACGCTTTCGATAATCTCATTAAGCTGTTTGGGAAGTTCTTGCTGCAACACGCGATATCTGCCGATTTCATCGTCGAGGCTTTGCATCATGGCGAGGGTTTTTAGCTGTTCTTGCATAATCTTGCTACTCCTTAAATAACAGGCTGATATCCAATGATTTATAGGAATGAGTTAGCGCTCCCGAAGAGATAAACTGCACTCCAGTTTTGGCATAGGCCAATATATTTGTTTCATCGATGCCTCCGGAAACCTCAAATTCAAGGGTTTTGCGATATTTCTTCACCGCAGCCCTAATTTGAGCGGGACGCATATTGTCCAGCATCACTCTGTCCACTCCAGCGGCAAAGGCTTCATCCAGCTCTGCCAGGTTTGTTACTTCCACTTCAATTTTATAGCTGGTATTGTGTTTGCGAATGCGTTTCACGGCTTCCGTGATCGATCCGCAAGCCCGGATGTGGTTTTCCTTCAGCAGCACCATATCGAACAAACCGAAGCGGTGATTGTATCCTCCGCCAATACGCACTGCATATTTTTCCAGGCTGCGCAGCAGAGGTGTGGTTTTCCGCGTATCCAGCAGCTTCGTATTAGTAGACGCAATTAGGGCAACAAGGCTGGCAGTTTTGGTGGCAATACCAGATAGGCGTTGCATAAAGTTCAGCGCTGTGCGTTCCCCTTGCAAGATGGAGCCGGGGCGGCCTTCCAAACGCATAATATCGTCCTTGGGCAGCAGCTTGTCCCCATCCTTTCGATAAAGGATTATCTTAAGCTCGGGATCTACCATACGAAATATCTGACGGGCTACATCCACCCCGGCCAGCACGCCTTCAGCCTTGGCTACAATGAAGGCTACGCTGGTATTGGGTTCCAAATCAAGATATTTAGTGGTAATATCACCCGATCCAATATCTTCTTCTAAACTTTTGCGGATTAGTTCATCCAAAAACATCTCTTCTCCGCACTAAAAAAAAAGCATCTGCCTTGCGGCAAATGCTTTTCGTCTATTTGTTCAATTCGTTGATCGCATAATTTTCTTATTGGGTAGCACATATCTAATTTTTCCTCTATAACGTTACCACTTATCCTGAACAGGGCTATGTGTCAAGCGGAAAAGTGGCAAGCATTCCCCCATTTTTTCCCGTCATTCTTGCGGAGGCAGGAATCCAGCCCTTCATAATTTACATCATATCTATAAGTTACGTACATTTTGAGACAACAGCGGAGCCTATTCTTCTTTAGTGCTTGTTATGTTTTAGAACTAATGTAATTTTTTAACTCGTAATTTATTGTCTTTCAAAGGGCTGGATTCCTGCCTCCGCAGGAATGACAAGCGTTTTCACACAGCCTCGGAGGCGGGAAACCAGCCCTGGGTAGAAACTAAACTAAACATAATTATTCCAATATGTTATTAGCACATGGTCAACAAGCTGGATTCCCTATCAGTTCATAGAACAAGCAGGCAGAAAGCTATTGCTTGGTGAAAACCATTATACAATGATTTGGCGATTTTAGCAAATCATGCCTGATGCTACGCCATCTTCTGCTCCAAATAGGGCCTGCCATTTTGTCTTGAATCTTGTTGGCTAAGTCTTCACTGATGAACGCTACCATACCTCGCATCCAAGCAGTTATGGGATTATACTCCGAATGCTCACCCAAAACGATCCAACGCTGTAGTTCGGAGGATTTATCATAAGCTGTGGAGGGAGATGCGGAATGCTCAAAATAGCCGATTACCACGTTGTAATGATTCTCCATGTGATAGATAAACGCAGAATCACCTTTTGCTATGTCGTCTTTGAACTGAGAGATCACAGTGGAATTGCGGGAGTAATCTTTCACATCTTTTGCACTTAGATAAATGGAACTGCTACCTTGCAGCTTGAAATGCTTTGTTAGCTTATCAAACCAGCCCATTACAGTTTTGTTTCCAGCATTTAGCTTTGTGCCAATATCATCAACCTTTAGCCCCATGATTGAAACAAGCTCTTGGGTTGATCTCATGCCTCCAAGCTGTTCCGCATAAAGAAAATTAAACACCGCAGTCAAAGATGCTATCGAGCATCCATTTTCATACTGGGGACGAGAGATGCACTCCAGCATCTTATGGTTTATGTAACGGTCGTGTGTGTGTTTCACTGATAACCTCCGATGTAAATTGTTAAGGCTTTAACTGAATGTTGTATATCATGTGATATATCCTAACTAAATAAGGCTTGCTGCCGATTCCAAGAACTTGTAATTTGAAACAGCACATATCATTCTCAGTTAATAATTTACACTTTTTTGTTGCTATCGTCCATCTTAGTAGCAAGATGATTAAAATACCCTTTTCTAACATGTCCATCCATGTTTTGCTTTATGTGGACACCCTTATCAAGTGCGTATTGCATTGCTTCTTTGGAAATACCTTTACTGTTGATGAATACAGCTTCATCTTTCTTTATCTCTTTTCCCATCCTATCATACATTTTACCTGCGAGTAAATCAATCTTTCGTTTGAAGCTGTCGTCGTTTACTATTCCTCCTCTAACATCTTTGTTTTCCATAACTATGCGCTTACCACTTGGGGTTTCTGCATACAAGTCGATATCAGTTTTTTGTCCCTTGTTATTGTAAGCTATTTTATCTAATGCTAATACTTTTAGATCGGCTTCTTTTGCCCTATATGCATTTATCAATTCAGCGTAGTATCCTCGTGCAGAATGCGAGTTACTGCTTAACGTCTTTTCACGAAGGCTTTTGTAACCTTCAACATCTTTCAATGCTGGCTCGATTCTGTTTTTAAGCAATGTAAGCCTACTATCATGATCATTATAGCATGGCCTCTCAACTGCCCTCTCTTCAAAGGATTTGAAATCATTTTCCGGTTTTCTAAACTCACTTGTTACATCTCTACTCAATTCATGCAGTGGCTTATCAGCATCTTGGAAATTTCGGATATCCTCCAAAGACTCTCTATAATCGTACCACTTGGGAAAATCTGCTACACTTTCTATTGTTTTTTCTGCAACTTCAATTGATGCTCCATTTGGTGCTTCTGCTGATGTTTCAATTGCTTTTTCAGCTAGTTCCTCAATTACTTTTTCTGCTACTGCTTCTGCTTCTATAACGGCTTCTAACATAATACCCCACTTATCTTATTCTTTGCTACCCACGAGAAGTAAAAACGATTGATCTCTTCTACATTCCTTTGATGCGCATAGTCACACAAGATGAGATGAAGAAACTCAACTTGAAACTCTTTATTAGGGAAGTCAATAATTTTATTGAGCATTTGAAACATTCTTACGTTCCAAGCTTCTGAATTCTCAGTGCTATTTTCCAACAACAAAAGTTTATCTACTCTGGATAAGTGAGCAACGAGGTTAGCAAGCTTAGCAAAGTTATCACTATGATATACTTCATGGGTTTCAAGTTGCTCCAGTATCTCTACTATTATTGCTTTTACCCTACTATTTACCGGATTCCCTGTTAGCCAATCCTTCAATTTCTCAACATCTATATTGGCTAAGTCAACCTTACTTTCTTCAGATACAATCGGATTTAGCAGTATTTTCATTATATTATTAGAGTTCGTCCTATTTATTTCATTGATTTCCTGATAATTATATATGAAAGGCTTTTTCTCCTTGTACAAATCAATCCTTCCAGTAACTGCTTGCACCCAATCATTTTGATATACAACTGACGCCCCGGTTTCCAATCTTGATAGCTCTCTGATCTGATTATCGTTAAGATTGGCGGAGAAGCCGACGATTTCCTTATCACTCTGTTCAGGAATGCGCAGTATTATCTTCGTATTGGTGTTTCTTATAGCAGTCAAATCCAGCAATGCAGGTGCCTGATCTACCAGTATAAAGCCTTCTCCGAAAGTTCTCATTTCAGCTATAGAATTGGTAATCATTTCTACTGCTTTTCCCTGGATGTTGGAATATTCTTCATTTTGAGCAAAGCTGGTTTTCCTCATTAAATGGTGGGCTTCCTCCAAAACCGTTACATGTTTGAGATCGACATTAATCTCTGTTTTTGAAGATAATCGATGCTCATACATCCGCATGAAGACTATCCCCATGATAAGTGCTTTCGTTTCCATAGAGCCAATTCTGCTAATATCTACAATGCAGTTTTCTTCAAAAAGTATGTGATTGTCTATTTCATCTTCGCAGAATATAAAACGATAAAGGCCATTAGTAAGGGACTTAAGCCTGCTGACCAAAGCCCCTATGTAGTTCGATTTTAATTCAGCAGAATAGGCAGTTCTCTTAATAACCGAGGGCATAATGTTAACGAGATCTTGCATAGAGGGGTATTCTTTAACATCTCTAAGGCAGACAGAACTTTCTAAATCCCATCCTTTCTGTATGTAAACTTCTTCTATCGCTTCTTTTAGGAGGGCTGGCATTGCAGCATACATAGGCCATGTAGCGTTAAAAATTTCAATCAGTCTGTCAAGATGCTCTGATACATGTATTTCTTCCGGGAATTTAAAAGGATTTATACGTAGCACCTCTGTGTGTTTCGGATTTGTCCCCAGAACATGAACGCCATCCAATCCACCTAAAACATGTTTATACTCTCCTTTTGCAGGTTCAATTACCAGAAACGTAATTCCTTCGCTTCTTAATTTATCTAACATGTTGAACACAGTATTGGTTTTACCAGAGCCGGTAGAACCTGTGATAAATGTGTGTGCACAAAGGCTATTGATGTTTAGGCACAATCTGTTCTTTTCACCCTTACCTAAGTAACGAAGTTCCCCAATATCAATCTCTTTCCCCTCTTTGGGATTGAATTTTCTTATATTCCTGCCAAACTCCGTTCTTTGCAATACCGGTATTCCAGTGATTTCTTTTCTGGGCATGTTCATAATTATAGACAACTCTCCAGTATTCAAAGGTGTGGAAACACCACCCATTATTGCGCCTAAAGGATGCGCTGACGGATTTTCTTTCAGGTTTTCCCACGTTTTCTGTATTTCTGAGTTTATCTCCTTCATTATAGCTTGATCATTGGTTATAGCACTAATCTCATTTAGAACTTTATCCTGTTTATCGCTACTTAAATCAAGAAACTCTTGCTTGCAGGATTCAATATTTTTTTCTTTATTTCCTTTTATATTTAGCCACTTATCAAACCACTTACTAAATAACATCTCTTTTTCAAGCGTCGCTTGAATGTATTTCTCATCACCATAGAGAAGCTTTTTGTATTTAGGGTTAGTAAAGTGTTTTAAGTACTTTTCGGAGACGCAAGTGGATAAAGGTATGCTTCTGAAAGGCTCAAAATATGTCTCATCTCCAGAAAAAACCGAAGACAGCAAACTTGTACCTTTATACTGAATGTAATCATTATCAGAGAGCAGATATACTCCAGCATTCCAAAAGCCCATATTTTTCCCGGCTTGTAATCTCTCTATGTATTTGTTGCAGATTTGCTCAGCAAATTCCGCAGATTTGTTCAAGGACTCTGTTGATACTGCTGTTGAGCGCTGCCACGTGTGGGAATAGTTAGCATTAATGCCTTGATTAGAGCCCTGGGCTATTGATCTTGATATCCCCGCATTCACACCAACACCACTCATGCCAGCACTCATGCCAGCACTCAATGTTTTTGTTAACATAGATAGCAAACTAAAGTTAGCCCCTACGCTTATTGTATTAGAGCTACTCGTCGTTTTCATAACAGCTTGTTTCACAAAACTATGGATATCTGAACTTAGATCAAAGAGTTTTTTGATCATAGAGTTAACAATTACAAGGGGAATTGGTTCTGCAATAACCATCAACATATACTCAGTTCCTTGCATGCCTTCAATAAAACGATCTATCCCTTGATAGTACCACTCTTTCGTTTTGTTCTCTCTAAGTGTAGGGATACCTGGCAAAGCATTAACCTTTTTATACTTGCAAATCATGGAGCAAATTTCCTTCTCCCTGCTTGCAGCTTCGAGGGGCACCCAACTTAATCCGGGATAGTTGCTATTCAGTGCCGCAGTTAAATTATGTTCAAAATAGCTTTCAGTATCAATAGAATTGGCACCCTGCGGGTTAGAAGCATTCGGTGCAATTCCATAATAAAGCTCTGTCTTGTCCGGCATGCCTTTGATAATCCCAAAAACCGTATGATGAGGAGCTTGTAATACTGCTAATAAATTTGAGAAATTCTGCAAATGTAGCCCGATATCAGATACTTCTAAATGATTAACTGAAATTACCTTCACAATTCTTAGATCAGAATTTGGGTCGATTTCATTGCCATTTTTCTCTAAATCAAATTCCTGGAGGTCGATAAAATCGAAGTACTTTCTTTCCAGAAAAAATAGCAGGTTCTGATCAAACTCAGGCAATACACCAGTTGCTTCAATACTTTTTCTTAGTTCTGCTAATTGCTTGTCATCGGTACTCATGCGTCCTCCCATATACTAAATCTTTTCTCATAATCCTCCCAGATGTCTATCCACTTGGGAAAATCCATTTCTTTATTTACCTGGTAAAAAAAGCCACCATTCTTTTCCCAATTTTTTGCACCTTTCTTGGGCATGCAATATGAAAAATACGCCTTGTAGCTAGACCACAAAGACCTTTTAAACAGGTAGATTTTAGGTATTAGTAAGCCAAGAACAGGTTCGATCAGTTCGGCGAAAGTGGTTTTTGCATTAAAATTATCCGGATAATCTACTTTTACAATGGGCGGTGGACAAACTTCATTTTTTCTTCCGGGCAACTTTCCCCATTTCTCACTTGCAAAACTTACTGCATTTTCTAATAGTTCAGCCATTTCGTCATCTGATTTTGTAATTTCCTCTCTTATCTTAGCACCATAATCATCAATAGTTTTCTTATACATGTCTTCTGATATCCGTTTTTTTTCATTGCATTTTTCCTCTATACTAAGTGATTTGTCGTTTATTACTTTCATGTACTTATCCGTTGTTTCATTAATATATCTATCAAAGTAGGTTCTTTTGTCGCGTTCAAGTTTCCCAATGCCCCTTATCGATTCTGATTCTATTTTCAAGTAGTCATCCTTTATTTTTGGCTTTATTTCTTCCAAATATTTCTCTCGATCTGTTAAATATTTTGGAAGCCCGCATACGACTGCAAATTGTGCCTCTTCGATGCAAAACGACTTATTTATCGTGAGGTGTATTCCAAAATAGTTTTTCAGCAAATCTTCTATAAAAAACAGATTTGATGCCCCACCAATTTTGATAACATCTTTAACATCTTCCTTTCTCACTTTTGCAAGTGAGGGGGTTTCATCCAGCTCTTCGAAAAAAGTATCTAATGTTTTGCTAATAGAATCAATTAAGTCTTTAGTGATTTTCTTAAAGATAGTCCTATCAAATTGAATCCTTTCCCCTTTAACAGTAATGTCATGTTCGCTGTTGTCTCCAAGTTCAGCTTTAAGCGATGAAGCTTGTGTTTCAATATTAATCCTATCTTGATCATCAAATTTTTTTCCCTTTTGTTCGAGAAAGTTAGACACATATTCTACGATTTTCAAATCAAAATCTCTTCCTCCGAGTTTCTGATTGCCCCCCGTATAAATAAATTCATTAACTCCATGTTTATCAAGCTTAACCAAACTCAAATCCAATGTTCCACCACCAAAATCAAAAAATAATGTGTAGCTAACTGGATCTTTCCCGTCTGCATCATTAAGCTTATCAGAAGAAAGCACAGCAGCTATTGGTTCCGGAACAAGATGAACATCTGTAAATCCCGCTTCATTTGCTAATTGTTTCAATAGATTTCTTTCCTCTTTACACCATTTGGCTGGTACTCCGATAACATAAGTGTATTTAGAAATGTCTGCATCCCCTAATCTTATCTTAATTTTTTGAAAGATTAATTTTAGCCATATTTTGGCCAACTTGTTACTTACTTCTTTTTTACCTATATCTGGCTTGAAGTTATAGTATACTCTTTCAGGATGATCGTACCGTTTCCTCCAAGCATCACGACCTTTGCTGAGTACAATCTTTTTAATATCAGCATCAACATCTATTTCAGATATTGTTTCAGATAGCTCCATCACCGACTCTAAAAACTGACTATCGTGATCTATGTTAATTATGCTAAGTTTTCCTAGATAGTATTTAGAAACAAGCGTAGTAGAGGTTCCAAAGTCGATACCAATATAACCCATCTCATTCATCTGGCTACTCCTTTTGCGATTAGGCTTTTCCTATAATAGAGAGCAGGTCGTCGCACCTTAACCATTGAACCCTCTGCATTGTTATCGGGAAAATCAAATTCCTGTTTTGTACATTGGTCGCATACAATAACATCTTTTCCACTTAAAGTAATCCCCAAAGTGTTTTTCAAAAGGATTATCAAGTTTATGGCCGTGTTGTCTTTATCTTCTCTTTTCAATCGCCATAATTCATTCACAAACACACTCATATTTCCCACAACCCTATTTTCTGCCATAGTATAATCTTCATTTTGAACTTGTAGCTTAAAAGTCCTAATATGCTCCTCAAGGTTACCTTTTGTTAGATTATTAATATTATAGCCGTTATGCTCAAATGCCTGTAAAACGTCTTGAACTTCTAATTGCTCTTTTACTCTTCCATCAGTGCGGGTTTTCCTTAAAATGTAGATAAGCAAGATAATAATCAAAGTTTCTAAACAGCATAAAATCAATGATACTACAGTTAAAGTACTCATACTATACTCCTTTAATCAAATGTGAAATTCTAAATTGGGTTAAACCCTCTATCGTTGTTCCTATTTTTGTTTCCATCTATCTTACAGTGATTTCACGCTAATGTTAACGTCTATTTTCCCGCTTTGGGGAAAAACCTCTATAATCAGATGATCTAATTTATCTTGAATATTCTGTGGTAATCCCACAGTCAAATTCTGCAGCTTATTGCTAAAATCCACTACCAAAACATCATCAGTCATCTTACCATGGAAACCAATCTTGCTGAGCAAGACTATTACTGGTTTTAGAAACAAAGGCAGAATATTCAAGATGCGCAAAGATACTATCAGTTTTGTGCTACTGATTTCCAGGGAAACTATTTTCAAATCCAGTTTTTTCACCACAGGGTTGTTAAGATCGAGCTGGAGATAGCCATCTTTTGAGCTAATGCCCCTTATGTAGTGTGCCTTTTCTTGCAACAGTTCCTGCACCAGGAAAAATAGTTGTTGGTCATTTAAGGCAAAGCTAATCCTGCCACTTAGTCCGGGTAGCAGCAGTGCCAACAGTTTCTCTTTATCCATGCTTCATCCGTTCAAATATGTATAAAAGCCGTTCTCGTATGCACATCCAATCATTAATATATCCTTTTTACCTTAATCAAATGCTCTTGGAGCGATAGTTATTTAGGATCAAAAGAGGTCAAGTAATATTTTGCACTTTAGTAATAATTCTTGCTTGTGTGTCATTTATGTTTGTTCAATTTTTCTAATCTCGCAAGGCTACTACCTTATGCGGCAGAAATTAACAAGCTCAACTATAGTGGGTTAGGCATCTTACTGCGAGTGCTGCAAAACCTATTGCCTCGCAGGAACGGCGTCCTGCGCCACAAACAATGCCATACAAAACAATCCCCAAAACACACAAACAGAGAGATCGCGCTTAAACAAGTCTCTTGACGGATTTACCAGTTCTAATATCATGCACGAATGATAAAATCCCATCTGCTAATCTCTGCTATAATCATTATATCCATACTTGGCTTGGTTTCTTGCGCACCAGCCAAAGGGAACGTGTATCCGCTCTCTTCTGATTACCTGCGCGAGGGCAACCTTCTGGCAGAACTTTCCCGCATAGCCGCCATCCAACCTGAGCTGGCTCAAGTGAGAATAATTGGCTTCAGCAGCAGCGAAAACATCCCCATTTATGCCCTGGAAATAGGCAATAATAAAGCGGCAAAACAAGCTTTGCTAATTGGTCAACATCATGGGGATGAGGTGCTTGGCGTAAACATCGCGATGGCTCTGGCGGAAAACCTCCTGTTGAATTTCAATATTGATCCAGCCTACAAGCAATTATTGCAGAATTATCAAATTTGGATTGTCCCTTCTATCAATCCTGAAGGCTGGCGCATGGTAAGTTCCGGCAAATTTCAGCATAAACGGAAGAACAACCGTGATACCGATAAAAATAAAAAGCTGGATTTACGTACGGATGGGGTAGATTTAAATCGTAATTACCCTGTGTTTTGGGATCTCGATGCCGATGCAAACACTATAAGCCCTTACTATAAGGGTGCCGAGCCTGCTTCTGAAAGCGAAGTAAAGGCCATCATTAATCTTGCTCAGCAGCATAAATTCTCTCTTGCGATCTTTTTACATAGTTCAGCGTCCGGTGCTTACAGCGAAAAAGTGTATCTACCCGCCAGGGGAAATGATTCCAAGCTCTATCAGGAGACTCTGGCTCTGGCAGAAAAGTATGCCAAATCCGTTAAGCGGGATTACCATTCCGGAACCTACGAAGTGCATACGGGAGTTTCATCCGAGGTGGGAAATGCCCGCAACTTCTTCTTCCACAGCATGGGCTGCAAAGCCTTTCTGGTAGAGATCGGGGGCATCAATTCGCGTGGACGGAGTGTGATTCACCCCAATAATAAAATGCTGAATCGGATTGTTCAGAAACAAGTACGCTCATTGACCCAAGTGTTTTTGGACTTAGCAGCAGACAATCCCGAAACTAAACCCTGATATCCTTTAGAAAAGGAGCTATTATGCAATTTTTAGAAGACCTGAAAAACCCACAATCCGCGCTGGTACTAATGCTGGATAGCCTGTATGATGCGATTTATGTAGTTGATCCCAAACGCATGATTCTTTTTTGGAACAAGGCTGCCGAAGCAATGACAGGATATAGCGCAGAAGAAGTACTGGGGAAAAGCTGTAAGGACGATATTCTGAATCATATTGATGAGAACGGGGTGCTTTTGTGCCGCAGTGCATGCCCAATTGTGAAGGTTTTGCGTTCTGGAGGAAGTACTTCGGCAAAAGTGTATCCCAAAACCAAGGGCGGCAAGCGTTTTCCCGTGGAAACCCATATCTCTGCTGTTCACGACGAAACAGGCAAGATCGTAGCCTCCATAGAGGTATTCAGAGATATCACATTGCAGGAAGACTACCGGATTATGCAGGAAAAGTTTAACGGTCTGATCCGCAAATATGTTTCCACTACTACGTATAGCGATATTCAAAGCCGCATCCAAAGCGGCGCACAACATAGTGTTTCACAGATTCTGGACATAACAGTGCTTTATCTGGATATGGTTAACTTTACCGGATTTTCGGAAAAAAACAGCCCTGATGCTGTAGTGCAACTCTTGAACGACATCTTTGGTATCTGTGATGTGATTACCCGTGAGTGCTTTGGCGATATCGACAAGTTCATTGGTGATGCTATCATGGCTGTATTCAACGATGCCAATGATGCCGTACGCAGTGCCATGCGCATTTTGAATATGGGCATTCTTGAGCTGAATGAAGTACGCAAAGAGGAAGGTCTTAGCCCCATTGCCATTCGCATCGGCATAAATAGCGGACTTGTTTTACAAGGCGATGTAGGCACAATCGACCGCAAGGATTTAACCGTGATTGGCGACACTGTAAACATAGCAGCCCGAATTGAAAAAGCATCTCTGCCCAATAGACTGCTCATCTCCGAAGCAACCACGGCACGGCTTAATAAAGATTTGTATGCTAATTTCAGCTATTACAACGAATTGGAACTAAAAGGCAAAACAGAGCCGATTAAGCTGTATATACTTGATCAAATAGATAGTTAAAAGTAGATAGAACGCGTTCTATCTATACTCCACAATTTCCGTTAGCATTTTCCTGCTTTCGCTTCCGGCAAAGCTGGTTACCAGTTTGGCATAGGTACTTTTCTTATCGGCGGGATAGCCAAAAGGAGATAAAGCCACAATTCGCCAGGAATCTGGAATCTTTAGATAGCTGCGCAGTTTCTTTTCCGAAAATGCAGCCAACCAACAGCTTCCAACGCCATGCTCACGTGCCATCAGCATCATTTGCTGAAATGATATGGCTGTATCCACAAGGTAATAATCCTGGCCGTTAATCTTCATATTAGCTTTGGTATCTGCGCAAGCAATTATTACACAGGGTGCTTTGCGGATAAAGAAATTTGCAAGCCCAATCAAACCGCTATTCAACACCAAATGCTGAATTTTGGCGTTGTCTGTAAACACCAAGTAACGCCAGGGTTGGCGGTTTTGGGCAGAGGGTGCAAAACGTCCCGCTTCCAGAATATCATTCAACACTTCCTGAGGGATGGGATCGGGTAAATAGTTACGGACGGAATGGCGCTGAAGAATGAGTTCTTTTGTGTTCATAACAGTAAGTCCTTAGGTTTATTGATGTTGCGATGAATTCCCTGGTCGTCAACCGGGATGTCCAATGTTAATAGCTGACAGCTGCGAATTATACCCTGTAAGCCCCTGCCTTCATCATTAGTAAACAGATTCAGGCTGGTAGGAATTACTATTGGGTGTCCACAACGTTGTTCAAAGCAGGGTCGGATTACCGCCTGCGGATTTTGGTGGTGCGCAGAGATTAGAGCACTAACTGTTTCTGGTTTTACGAAAGGGAAATCTACCGGAAACACCAAATAAGCTGAAACCAGTTTATCCTTGTTTTCCAGCTTAAAGTCTGATACTGCCAGCCTAAGCGTAGCCAGCATATCCGGGCTGGCATAGTGCCGTGCCACAAATACATTTTTCAACAAAGCCGAGTCCAACGTATGCAGCACATGTTCCAGAAAACTTTTGCCACCCCAACCCGCTTCAGCCTTGGGCATGCCGAAACGGGTTCCCTTGCCGGAAGCAAGGATGATGGCGATGATGCTATCACATGGCATTAAAGTCTGTTATAGCTTTGTCCAGCTCGTCCAGATTGGTTTCGAAGGTCTCAACCCAGTAAGCAGGCTCCCATTGCTCGTTAATCTCTTCATAGGTTTTGCCTTGTTGCTCCACCCAAGTATAGTATTTCAGGTTGTGAATGCGTTTTTTATCCTGATAGGTAAGCTCCAGGTAATTATCATAGTACTGTGCTTTCAAGGCAGCTTCTCTATCCAAAGCAGCCTGCATTTCCGTGTATTTTCCCTTCTCTGCATTTTGCTCATCGATACGGGACAGATACAATTCGGCGGAATCAGTGAATACCGTGATGATTACGTCATTTTCGTTGTATTCAAAGTACTTCGCTTGCTTGATTGCCGCCAGCAGATTGGCAATCGAGGAAATACCTAAAAGCGACAAATTGGCTGTTACATCTTTGGATACGCCTTGTTTTTCCAGTAAAGCCAAGCCGGCAGGATCGTTGAACAAGCGCAGCAAACGCATGCAGTCTTCATCCCTGATAGCTGCAACGGCATCGGTGTGGCGCACATTATGCACCCACGGGATATGCTTGTCCCCTATGCCTTCGATGCGATGTCCACCAAAGCCATTATTCAGCAGAGTGGGGCATTCGAAAGCTTCACTGGCAGTAGTTACCATCAGCGGATAAGTTTTCTTCAGGAAATCACCCGCTGCAATTGTGCCAGCGCTACCAGTGGCACTTACATAGCCACTTAAGCGGTTTCCGGGCTTTTTCTCCAGTTCAAATACTTCCTGAATGGCGTTTCCGGTTACATGGAAGTGCCAGAAGGGATTACCCATTTCGTCGAACTGATTAAGGATGATGTTGTGCGGGTCAAGGCGCAATTCATCACACTTGTCATAAATCTCTTTCACGTTAGATTCGCAACCCGGAGTGGCAAACACTTCTGCTCCGATATCCCGCAACCAGGCAAAACGCTCTGAACTCATTTCTTCGGGCAGAATTGCTACAGCAGGGCAATTTAGCAAGGCACAATCGAAAGCACCACCACGGCAATAATTACCTGTGGATGGCCACACCGCTTTATGAATATCGGGATCAAAGGTACCGCTAACCAAGCGCGGAGCCAGACAACCGTAGGCAGCGCCCACTTTGTGAGAACCGGTGGGAAAATACTTGCCCACAAGCCCGATAATTCTGGCTTTCACACCGCTTATTTCACTGGGAATCTCAAAATAATCCGGCTTGCCAAACAGCCCAGTGGAGATGTCATTCTTCCAGGTTATCCTAAACAGGTTCAGCGGGTTAACATCCCATAAACCGATAGGCTTAATCCTGGCTTGGATATCGGCAGGAATGGTTTCAGGGTGCATCTGTTGACGAATGGTGGGGAGGATTATCCCCTGTTTCTTGCAGCGCTGCGCATTTTTTTGGGCAACGCCGAGATCGGTTTTAGTAATTAGCTTTGGCATATATGCTCCTTATTAATTTACGTAAGTGATTGTGGGTAGATGTCTTGTTTAGCTTCGTAATGGGGTGGTAAATGCAGAGTTTCTTTTTTTAACCACAGAGAAAAGCAGAGAAAAGCAGAGGGATTCAAGAGAAGGAAAGCTAATGATAGTGAATTACTCTGCGAAGTAGCAAATAGAAATCTTAGAGATTGATTAACCTTGATTAGTAGCTTGTGGTTCTTTATGATAGCTGTTATCATATTTCAGTTTTCCCATAGTTTAACCTGAACCTATGAATGCCATCTTTAAGCATGGGGACATTGAAATTGATAAGTAAACCTATTTCAATCTTAGCCAGTTTCATATAAGTCAAAATCTGTGCCTCAAATATTGGTAGTAAATCCTTTACCGCTTTCAGCTCAACAATTATCTTGCCATCCACAACCAGGTCTGCGCGAAGTTTTGTGTGAAACTCCCGTCCTTTGTAAACAATGTTTAAGGAAGATTCTCTCACGTAGGGTATTTGTTTGAGATCCAGATCGTGGCAGAGCAGATCCAGATAGATCGATTCCAACAATCCTGGTCCCAATGCTTTATGTACATCTATGCAGGAGCCAATTACAGCATGGCTCAGTTCTTGCAAGTTTTTTTCGGTGTCTGTATCCATCTATCCTCTTTTTCCCTTAATCTCTTAAAATTCTTTTTTTCTCTTCTTTTCTCTGCTTTTCTCTGCTTTTCTCTGTGGTTAAAAAAAAGAAACTCCACTTTTACCACCCAGCTCCACAGCAAAACACTGTATCTATAGCTTTTAAATCCATCTCTATGTTTAAACAAAACTCTTCAGTTTATCGCTAACCTTCTGTATCTTGGAGTTAAAGATCATCGCCGCAATAACGAAAGGTTTATACCCCGCTTCCTGGTACGTATGCAGTCTATAGCGTTCAAACACGCTTTTTGCCACTTCGCCTTGTTTACAGCTAATCCCGCTGATATCGGCAGGTAAACAGTGTTCATACAGTGCATTACCTCCCCGGGTAAGCTTCATCATGTCTTCTGTGCATTCCCAATCGGTATGGCGGGCATTTTCTGCCAGACAGTGCTGTTCCAGGTCTTTCAAGCCCTGTTTATCACCGCCTTGTAGTAGCTGTGTGCGCGTCTGCATCACCGCCATTGGAGCCCAGGACTTGGGATAAACCACGTCGGCATTGTGGAAAGCATCCTGCATACTGCGCACTTGCGTAAACGACCCACCGTTTAACTGCGCGAATTTACCCGCAGACACCAGTGTATCGGGCTGTAAATCGTAGCCTTCGGGGTGTGCCAGCACAACTTCCATGCCGAAGCGGGTCATCAGATTTATCACGCCTTGGGGCACCGAAAGCGGTTTACCATAAGAAGGCGAATATGCCCAGCTCATGGCAATTTTCTTGCCTTTCAGTTGATCCCAGCCACCGAAGTAATCCTTCAGTTTCAGCAGGTCGGACAGGCTTTGGGTGGGATGATCCAGATCGCATTGCAGGTTCACCAGCGTAGGGCGTTGCGCCAGGAGTCCGTTCTGGAAGCCTTCTTCCACCGCATCGGCAACTTCTTTCATGTAAGTGTGTCCTTCGCCGGGATACATATCGTCGCGAATGCCAATCACTTCCGTTAAGAACGAGATCATATTTGCCGTTTCGCGCACAGTTTCGCCGTGAGCGATCTGGCTTTTCACTTCATCCAGTTCGGATAAGCCCAAGCCAAGCCCGTTCACCGCTGAAGCAAAGCTGAAACGGGTACGCGTGCTGTTATCCCTGAAGATCGAAATCGCCAATCCATAATCGAAGATGCGCCAGGGCTTCTTTTCCTTGTGCAGCAGTTGCAATATCTCTGCCACCAGCATCACAGCTTTCAGGTTTTCCACGCTGTTATCCCAGGTTAGCAGGAAGTCCTTGCCATATAGCTTAGGTTTCAGGGTCTCAAGTTCCTTAATCAGAACTTTTGCTTTTTCGATGTTTGTCATATTCACCTCGTTATTTAATTAAGAATTAAAAATTAAGAATTAAGGGCAACCAGCTTTTGTAAGAGGTTCCCAAATCCCTGCTCGCATTGCCATAGCATTGGCTATGCATTGTCCATGCCATCCACAATGCATAGCCAATGCTAAGCCAATGCAAGCAGGCAAGCAGTAAGTACGAAACTTGATACTTGGAACTATAATGCTTTTTTAACGCATTATCTCAGCAGCAGCCAGGATCGCGTCGATAATTTGTTGATATCCCGTACAGCGGCAGATATTGCCTTTTATAGCCGTGCGTGCTTGCTCACGCGTAGGATGCGGATTGGCTTTCAAGAAGGCATACGTGCTAAGCACCATACCCGGCGTACAGAAGCCACACTGGATAGCACCACAATCCACAAACGCTTGCTGTATAGGATGTAAGGTGCCGTCTTTGGCGGTTACACCTTCGATGGTAAGCACGCTCTTGCCTGCAGCTTCTTTCAGCTTCACTTTGCAGGATCGAGATGGAACATCGTTAATTAAAACAGTGCAGCTACCGCACACACCTATATCACAACCTATTTTGGTTCCAGTAAGCAATAAGTCCTCACGCAGCCAAGTAGCAAGGTTTTTTTCTGCTAATTCAACGGGGAAAGCATGTTCTTTTCCGTTAACTGTAATCGTCATTGTTGTTTTCCTTTTACAAAGTCCTGAACCTGTGGCGCTAAGGGCAAGCTGCTAAAGCGTTTACCCGTAGCCCTATAGAGTGCATTGGCTATCGCCGGAGCCATCAGTTCCAAGGTTGGTTCGCCGATGCCTTTGGCTCCGCTGGGAGACATAGGATCGCGGTTTTCGATATAAATAGGCGTCATTTCCGGTAAATCCGTACTACGTAACACCCTGTAATTATGATAATTGCTCACTTTGGGGTTGCCACTTTCCAAGGGAACATTTTCGTACAGACCATAGCCCGCACCCATTGTCATGCCTCCAAAATATTGACCAGCCAGCATGGCAGGATTTATTATTTTACCCATATCGTGGGCAGCAAGCATATTCAGCAGAGTGATTTGCCCGGTTTTGGCATTAACCTTAAGTTCCACAGCCTGACAGCCATAAACCCAGGTGAAATACGCATCGCCGTGGCCAGTATGCTCGTCCCAGCTTACTCGGGGAGCTTTAAAAACTCCGAAACCATACGGGTATATCTGCTTAGCATAACAGAAGTTAACTGCTTCAAAATAGTCGGCAAGCTCTTCCCCATCGGCATTATAGATTTTTCCCTGCTCATAGTGGCAGTTCGTTTGTCCCAAGCCAGCTTCCACACCTTCACAGAGGCGTTGTTTTACAATTTCGGCTGCTTTCACAGTTGCTCCACCCCCCAGCAAAGTTCCTCTGGAAGCCACTGTTGTGCCACCATCGGGGATGTTGGAAGTGGACGGAAAGCGGTATCGGAAAAGGTCTTGAGGGATGCCCAATTCTTCGGCAGCAATAAGGATCATGGCACTTTCAGAGCCTTGGCCGTTTTCGTGAATGCCAGTTTCCAACAGCACGCTGCCATCGGGCTGAATGTTGATGATAGCGCTGTTAAAATCTGTTCCTTCTGCACCTAAACTCATGCCGCGATACGAGATAGCATAGCCGATGCCATACCACTCGTCTTGTGTGGGATTGCCAAAGCTGCACTTGGGTAATTTGGCTTCATAAGCGGAAGCTTCCAGAATGCTGTCCATCGCTTGTTTAAGGGATACAGTGTGGGTGGAAAGCTTTTGCCCGGTGATAGTTACGCTATCCTGATGCACCATGTTTAGCCTACGCAGTTCGGTGGCATCCAGATTCAGCTTTTCAGCCGCGATTTCGATTAGCTGCTCGATGCAGAAATTCACCTGCGGTGAGCCAAAGCCCCGGAAAGCCCCGGAAAATACGTTGTTGGTATATACGCCATACACATCGCAATGCACGTTGGGAACTTCGTAGCAGCCACAACATTGCACCGTGGAACGCCATGTTACCCAAGGAGTTACGCTGCAATATGCACCGCCATCGGCTACCATGCGTACCCTTACAAACTGGATTTTACCGCTGTTTTTGAGGCCCATTCGATACTGCAAAGTGTAAGGATGCCGTTTATAGCTTTCGCGCATGCTCCATTCACGGGTGTAGGTTATCTTCACGGGTTTTTTTAGCAGATAAGCACATAAGGCTGCACGGGCACAAACCAAAGCCGGAGTGTCATCCTTGCCGCCAAAACCACCACCCATTGGCACGGTTTTCACTTCCACATCACTTAGCTTGCAGCCAAGCGTAGAAGCCACGAAACGCCTTGTGCTAAAGGGATGCTGCATGCTACCAAGCACTTCCATAACCCCATCGGGACGCAAATGGCACAGCGCAGATTCCGGCTCCAGATAGGCATGCTCCACGCGTGAAGTGCTAAAATCGTGTTCTATAATCAGGTCAGAATCCTGCTCACCGCTTTGGATGTCACCGGTGCGCACACAATGATAGTTGCACACATTGCTGCCATGCTCCGGATGCAGCAAAGGCGATTCAGGCAACATCGCTATTTCGGGATCATAAATTGCCGGCAATTCTTCCAGCTCAAGCTTTACAAAAGGGATGGCAGCAATGGCATTATCCCTTGTATTGGCAACAATTAAAGCCAGCACGTCTCCGGTGGATTTGATTCTGTCCGAAACCAAAGTAGGGTAGTCTTTAATAATCTGCCCGAATTTAATATTGCCAGGGATGTCCTTAGCCGTAAAAACAGCCACGATGCCTGCTTGCAGCATAGCCTGGGTGCTATCAATTGCCGTTAGCATAGCAGAGGCAACAGGTGCATAAACAGGCACTGCATGCAGCATTTGGGGCATTGTGTAGTCATCGGTATATTTAGCGATACCGGTTACTTTGGCGTATGCATCATTGCGCCAGCCGGGTTTGTTTTTTGTGTTATTCATAATATCATACTCATCATTATTAATCGTGTAACTGCTCTATTTCCATGGTAATGCCTTCATTCCACCAATATCCCAGCTCATGCCAAAAATCGGTATCAGTGCAACACTATCAGTGCCAGAAACCCAGATAAACTCAAGTCCCGCATCGAAATACCTTCGCTTCTTAGCCTTTTCGTAACCGAAGGTATAAATAAAAGCAGATCGGTACATTGTGTGATTGGGCTGCTCATAGATAATCTGCATAAACAGCTCAGATGTACTGGCTTTTAATTCGGATTTAAGCTCTGCTTGCGCATAGCGTATAGTGAAGCTGTGGCTGTGGTTACCTTCCGCATTAGGGATAACTTTTGTATAGATTACAGGGATTTCCCAACCTGTAATGGAAAATTTACGGGCTGTATGATTCGACTTATATACTCCATTATTAAGTGTATATGTGGGCGCAACAGCTAAGTAGTATCTATCGTCGAGGAGAAATGATTTCTTTACCTGTAATTTTAGCATCGCAGCCGGTGCCAAAGAAAAAGATGGGCCACCTGGAGAAACTGCACTGTACTCCGAGCCCAAATAAACTCCTAAAGTTCCGCTCAATTCCATTCCGTAGCCCAAGCCAATTGTAAGTTTAGGCCGATTGGCAATGCCTATAGATGCGTCCTCACTTTCGACTATAGTGGTATCGCTATCGCTTTGGGCGGAAACCAGGGGAATGTAGTTTACTGTCTGCGCTACATGCCAGCTAAGCCGTCTCTCTCCTGCAGGTAGTGGCTTTGCAGATTGCAGGTTGGTATTATCGAAATTGGCACATCCTACCAAAAATAACAGCAATGTGAGCAGCAAAAAGCCTAACTTCACGGCTTTCTCCGTAACTCGTAGTGCGACCAGAAATCCTGCCAGGGATTGGGTGTATCTGCCAGTGAAGCGATCACTGGATTGGGCGCACCCAAGCGTTCCCACAGGTATTTGTGTTTGGATTTAAAGCCCATCAGCTTAGCCGGTGCATAGCTAATAAGCTGGAACAATTGCTCCATGCTTATTTTCCCTTTGGCTACGAGGTGCTCTGCTAACAAGCTAAACAGCGTTCCGCTTCCGGC
>JAVEUB010000233.1:0-4803 GCA_034005785.1 Cloacimonas sp. (SeqCode)
AATTACGGAGCTTTCCTGATCGGCACAATCGCACTCCAATTGCGCTTTTTCTAATTTCAAAGTTCCGATTTCCCAACTGCTCTTTCCAAAGCCTGTCCATCGTATCTCGCCACCCATCAAAGCCTTATCCCCGCTTTCCCCTTGTGTCACAACTTACAGCTTTGGGTGTCAGTTTATACAAATATCCTGTTACCCTGTAGCCCGCGTTTTAACTAAAATAATTTGCCCTCCAAACTTATCCCGTTTTTCTTCAAACTTATCTGCTGCAAATATTTAAGTCAAAATCGCTACTTTGTATGGTGCTAAAATGGGAAAAATTACTGGATAGCAAAAAGCCCCGAGATTTTACTCCCAGGGCTTAACTTATTAACTAAGTTAACTAAGTTAACTATTACGTTTATTTCATCATCACCATTTTTCTGGTGGAGCTATATTTGCCCGATTTCATGCGGTAGAAATATAAACCGCTGGCTACAGCTTTGCCTTGTGCGTCGGTACCATTCCACGAGAAGCTGTAATTACCTGCTTCCAAGGGGCTATTCACCAGAGCTTTAACCAATTGTCCCTTCTGGTTATAGATCTCCACGGTGGTATCATCGGCAGCTGAAAGGCTGAAACTGATGGTAGTATTGGGGTTGAATGGATTGGGGTATGCCGCATTGAGAGTAGTTGTTACTACAGGCACTGTGGGATCGGTTACGGGTGTAGATTGATAAGCGTTTCCGGTGCGTCCCCAACCACCCAGATAACTGGGCCAGGGCAGAGATTGGTAACCGCGTTTGATATCAATTACATACAATCCAGATTCGTTTAGGATAACAATATCCAGATCGTTATCGGCATCGATATCTGCCAAAGCAGCGGAGATTTTGAGGTTACCGCTTAATGTGATGGGGAAATTGGGGGATTCTGTGCCATCAATGCGCACAGAATGGAGCTTGCCATTGGCGTCACCGAAGATGATGCCGGCATTATTGCCTCCATCAAAACGGGCTACCACAGGTGTGCATTCCACCGCAGTGTTGATATTCAGCGGAGTATTGGGCAGATTGTTACCTTCGCTGTTCATCACGTAAATACTGCCATTATTGGCAATTACGATAATTTCCTTGGTGCCGTCATTATTCACATCAGCCACAACTGGGCTGGTTTTGATCTGTGTACCGATATTCTTTTGATACAGTGTGCTGCCATCATGATTAATCGCATACAGGTAGCCACCATTACTGGAAGCAACCAGCATTTCGGGCTGAGTATCGGCATCCAGATTGGCAATGGTAACAGCATTCTGCGAACCACCACCCTGCAAGGTGACAGGAAAACCGCTAAGGTTCTGTCCGGTTGCCGAGTTAACTACATGCAATGCACCGGTTAAACTAACCGCTACGATATCCATAATGCCATCGTTGTTTAGATCGCCAATTGAAACAGGAGCGATATAAGCTCCGCTAATAGTAACCGGGAAATTGGGATAAGAAGTGCCATCGCCATTAAACACATTCAGGATACCATTTTGCGTGATGGATACAACTTTACTACCGGAAGTAGCAGTTAGTTTGGCAATAACGGGACCATTACGCAAAGTACCGCCAGCAGGAACAGTCCACTTGGTTTGGCCAAGATCGTTCACGCAGATCACGTTGTTATTCTGAAGGCTTGCCACAAATTCGCGGTTCGCATCGCCATTGATATTGCCCATAGCCATAGAACCCATAATTGTGGAAGAAGTTTGCACAGGAAATCCGGGGTAGTGGGTAATGCCATCTTTCTTCAGGATGTCTATACTACCGCTGGCGCCGCCAAAAACAGATTCTATCTGCCCGTCATTGTTCAAATCAACCAGGATCGGAGAGCTATTCGTGGCTGCCCCAATGGAAAAGGGAAATCCTGCCTGCACCAAACTTAGCGATACGCTTTTGGGAATCACCTTGCTGTAAGGAAAGGCTGCGCCGGGGTTTGCAGTTACCAAGAACTCAAAAGGAATAGGCTCTGAAGGCAAAGTGCTCACGCTTTGGAATTTGAAAGGCTGAGAGTTGTTCAGCAAAGTGGTGCCCGCATACATTGTGCCAAAGGTGGCTACAGAATCGATAACCGTAAGCCCAGGATAGTTGCAACGCATGGTTACTACCACATTATCTGCCATCATCCAAGCCAAGCCGCTCATCGGATCCAGGAAATTGCTAAGAGAAATCTTCAGTTGAACTAATTCACCGGGATTAGCCACACCATCACCATCACCGCTAATTTCTTGCAACATGATATCGTCAATTGTCATAAAGGGAATCTTATCATACATGGTGGCAGCGTAAGAATTAATTCTTCCTGCCCCAAGTTTACCTACATAATCAGGATTTTGGGCATCAATATTATCGGCAGTAGCCATAATCCTGGCCATTAATTGGGCAGGAGTCATATTGGGATGCAAAGATTTTACCAAGGCTACTACACCTGCTGCAACCGGACTTGCCATTGAAGTGCCATCATAGGCAGCATAGCCATTATCCGCGATAATGGTGGAAAGAATGGAAGCACCAGGAGCACAGATATCAATGGGAGCACCAAAATCGGAAAAACTGGCTTTAGCATCACCCTGGCCTGTAGCAGCCACACACAGTGCATTCGTGCAATCGGAAGGATAATCCTGATAAGCTGTGTTATGCTCCATGTTTTCGTTACCCGCAGCAGCAACAACAAGTGCACCCAGCGCAGTGGCATAATTGATTATGGAATTAGGATAAGTTCCTGTTCCAACCCCGCCCCAGCTTGCATTTATTATGTGTGCACCCATTTCTGCCGCATATTTAATCTGGTCGTAAGCAAAGCTGATTCCAGTAGAAGGAGAGGTATTGGAAGCACCCTTACAGCAAAGGAGAGACACATTGGGTGCGGTTCCAACAACGCCAATGCCATTATTGGCAGCAGCAGCTACACAGCCAGAGACATGCGTGCCATGATCGTTGGCGGCATAATTCTGGTAGGGGTTATTGTCCGGAACTGTGCCGGTGCCAAAGAAATCCCAGCCCAATAGGTCATCAATCTTGGCTCCGCCTTCTCCGGCATCTTCACCATTGCCACCACTGATGGTTCCGGCATTCCAGTCGATGGTCATACCAGGAGATTCAGCAGGGTTAATCCAGATATTAGCTCTTAGGTCAGGATGATTCCATTTCACCCCGGAATCGGTGATAGCAACCAGGACATCGTGAGTTCCCTGTGTGTAGTCCCAGGCTTCAAAGCTGTGAATCACAGCATGCGTATATTGTTGCGCAAGCATGGGATCGTTTGGCACAAACTTGCTGCGGTTAATGCCTTCCAGCTCTGCATAGATTAGATTGGAATCCTTCGCCAATGCAGCAGTGGCAGCATCTATATTGGCATCGCTTTCCAGCATGATGCGATAGGTGTTTTGCAGGTAAATGCCTTTGTCGTTCCACTCCGACATTTTTACGTAGTCATACATTTGCTCCAGCCCTACAATGCGGAATTGGCGGGCAAGTTGATCGAAGGAGCCCAGCCCTGTATGCACAACGCCATTATCCATGGTGAAGGCTACTTTACCGTCGGTATTGGGAACGGCTGTTTTAGTAAAACAACCAATCACGGTTTTGGATTGAAACAAGTCCGGATCGAATCCTATAGCCGATAGCAGGCTTATAAGGATCATCAGCGGTAGTAATATACTCAGCTTTTTCATAGGTACCTCATGAGGCTTTTTTTTCATTGTTTGTGGAAGGGTAGATTTAGTCAAACCATTTTTTTGCACATGTGGATACTAATAGAGGATAAGTTCCTCTTTGGTGGTATATTGGCTTTGGTAAAGCTTTTTTAACAGCGCGTTTTCCGGGGCTTCAAAAGCAGGATCGGCACTAACAATATCGAAGGCATCCTTACGTGCAATTTTTAATAAATCCTGATCCCTGATGATATTGGCAAAGCGAAATTGAGGCATACCGGATTGCTCGTAGCCAAAGAATTCGCCGGGACCTCGTAGCTCCAAATCTTTCTCGGCAATTACAAAGCCATCTGTGGTTCTGGCCATGGTGTCCAAACGCGCTCTGCCAAGCGTTCCTACCGGTTGATGTTCAATAAGATAGCAAAAAGATTGGGCTGTACCACGGCCTACCCTGCCGCGTAACTGATGCATCTGTGCCAAACCAAAGCGTTCGGCATGCTCCACAATCATCACGCTGGCATTGGGGACATCCACACCCACTTCGATCACCGTGGTGGATACAAGAATCTTGATCTCGCCGGCTTTGAAACGCGCCATAATATCGTCTTTTTCGCGGTTGGGCATCCGTCCATGTAGCAAAGCAGAGCTGAATTCGGGATACACTTTTTGGGAGATAAGTTCATACAGTTGAGTAGCATCCAGCAACGAAAGCTTTTCCGATAGTTCCACCAACGGGCATACAATATACACCTGATGCCCTGCCAGCAGCTCTTTGCGCACCTGCGTGTAAACCAGCTCTATCTTGGCAGAAGAGCGAATCAGGGTTTGCACAGGCTTGCGCGAAGGCGGCATTTCGTTTACAATGCTCACTTCCAGATCGCCATAAACCGTCATTGCCAGAGATCGGGGAATAGGCGTAGCGGATAAATACAGCAGGTCTGGATGCAAAGCCATTCTGGCTAAGCGGGCGCGTTGCTCCACCCCAAACCGGTGCTGTTCGTCCACACATACAAAGCCAAGCTTGGCAAACTGCACATCCTTTTGCAGCAAGGCATGCGTGCCAATAACTATCTGTGCTTTTCCGGAGAGGATATCTTCTTTAATCTGGTTTTTGCCTTTATACACGCCAC
>JAVEUB010000234.1:0-4706 GCA_034005785.1 Cloacimonas sp. (SeqCode)
TAGAGGCGCAAAGTTGCATATCTTCACCGTCTGGACTCTCACTGGAGTAGATTTTGTAACCGCTAATGCCCATTGTTTGTCCTGTTTGGGATAAAACAACCGGTGACCAGCTTAGCTGCAGATTGGTTCCCACCCGTGCCAAAGAAACATTTTGCGGAGCCGCGGGAATTGCGGAATTGAGATTATGAAAGAGCAAGGCGAAAACATCCCTGGCGCCCGCACTATTATAGCTGTTCCCAGCTATAGTGGCAGTTGCGGAAAATGAACCGGCGAGTAACATAGTTCCGTTTGATGCTCCACAAATAGTTTTGGCATAGTCGTTTCCATCGCCACCATAAGCAACGGCAGAGGAAATCACCCCGCTATCGGATAGAGTTAGCAGTATAGCATCGAAGTTGCTGGTGGTGCTAAGGCTTTGACCAGGAATAGTTTGATCAGGTATAGTATAATTCGTGTTAATATGACCTGCAAGATGCAAGATAGATGCAGTGTCCAAGTATGAGCTGGTGATGCTGCTGCCCCCATTTATAGAAGCGCCCAGACTGCTTAGCCAGATAAAATTACCAGCATAATCAAGTTTTGCAGCATACAAGGCATAATTGTCGGAAGAAAGGTTGAAACAGGGGAAATTTATGGCCGCAGGATAACTTCCTGCCACGATTATCGAGCTACCGTCGGCACAAATACTTGTGGCATCATTTAATCCTGCTCCGGAACTACTAACAGCCCATAATGGAGATAAGCTATTATCCAGCTTACAGATGAAAGCTTCCTGACCAGTTTCCGCTAAGGTTGTGCTGCCAATGGCTATTGAGTCCTTGTAATAACCGCAAACAGCATATCCTCCCAAGGCTAAGCTGCAAATTGCATTCCCATGATCTTGCCCTGCTCCGCCAAACCGGGCATAATTGAGTAAAACTCCACCGCTATCCACTTTGACAGCAAGTACATCTGTTAAGCCCAAACTCGTGATCGGATTGTCCATCAACGTGATGCTACCCTCAAAATATCCGCAAACAACGGGACAGTTATCACTGCCCATACAAATTCCCGTGGATACGTCATTACTCGCTCCGCCAAATTTGTTCAGCCATTGACAGGTACCAGAGGAATTCAGTTTTGCGATATAGATATCCGTATTGCCGCTGCTGGTTTGAGAAACTGTGCTCAATTTGATAGCTGGGGAGAATGTGCCGGTAAGGTAGATATTACTTTGAGCATCAGTACAAATACCTGCGACGCTTGCTGTTCGAGAGTTTGCTCCTGTTACAACGCTCTGAATTGCCCAGCTTACTTGACCGGAAGGATTGAATTTGGCGATAAAAATGGGGGTGTGGATCCCAGCTGTGAGCGTAGTAGATCCCAAAGTAAAATCACTTTTAAAGTTGCCGGCTACATAGAAATTACCATCATTATCAAAACAACTTGCGGTAGCTTCATCTACTCCGCTACCTCCGAAATGTCCAAGCCAATCGCAGCTAATTTCGGCACCTAAACTAATACTAAAAAAAACAAGGCATAACAGTAAACACAAACGTGGGGCAGGCATAAGCCCTCCTTTTTTATTCTATAGAAATCCTATCTGTATTCATACACCAGCCAGCCATCGGTTCCCATAGCCAGGAAAATATAGTCATCCACCAGAGCAAGGTCGTAAACTGGGGTATTGAAGAAGATATTGCTAAGTTCATCAGTTTTTAAGGGATTGGTAACGTCGATAATTTTTAGTCCACCACGCTTTTGGGCGATAAACAGGCGGTTATCTTTAACCTGGAGCTTTAGGATATCGTTAGTAAGGCGCATTTGGCTGATCAGGGTGGGATTGGCGGGATCGTAGATATTGAATGCCAGCAGGTTTTTGCCTGCGCCTACCCACAGCGTATTGCCATTTTTAACCAAGCAAGTAGCATCGCTTAGCTGATAATTGGTACCGATGGAATGGGGGTTTTCCTGATCAGTAACATCTACTGCCACCAGCCCAAAATCGTTTAGGGCAAAGATGTAAGGGTAGGCAGCCTGAAAATCCTGGATGCCCCATTTCTCGGAAAATGTGGAAACTACTTTGCGCATGCTGCCTCCCCCGATATTAACAATGTCTATGCCCCGAAAGCGATCTGCCACATACAGCGTAGCCCCTTCGCGGGTAAGTTTATCGCCAATAATGGGATAGGTGAAAAAGATCTTGCTGCTCAGGGATAGCGAATCTACCTGCATAACTTGATTGGTAGGCTCTCGCGATGCCACATACAGATAATTTCCCGCATGTGTGGCAAAATCCTCGATGGGGAAGGGGGAAAAGAAACCCGTTTCCAGCTTGGGCTGCCAGGCATTGAAGATGGAATACACCCAGATGTTGTTTTGATTGCGTACATACAGCAAGCCGCTATCCTGCTTTATGGCATTAGCCGTAACGTTTTTGATCTGTGCCAGTTGGTGCAGAAAGCGGTTATCCATAGCATTTGCGCTTAGGCAGATAAAAACCAAGATCAAACAGATTAAGCAGTGTTTCACTTTTCCTCCAGCAACCTCTGCACGATGTGTTTGGAAGTGATGCCTTCGGCTTGAGCTGCAAAAGAAGGCAGAATACGATGCTGGAGGACAATTTCGGCAGAAGCGCGAACATCATCTTCAGCAGGAGTTAACCTTCCATCCAATGCGGCACGGGTTTTAGCAGCCAGGATTAGGTATTGCGAAGCACGCGGGCCGGCACCCCAGGCTACCCACTGTTTGGTTTCAGCAGAAGCATCAGGGCTGTGGGGACGGGATTTTCGCACCAGATTTACCGCGTATTTTAGCACGTGTTCGCTAACCGGGATGCTGCGGATGGTATGTTGCAGAGCTATTAT
Organism: Cloacimonas sp. (SeqCode); assembly: GCA_034005785.1. GTDB lineage: Bacteria > Cloacimonadota > Cloacimonadia > Cloacimonadales > Cloacimonadaceae > Cloacimonas. The sequence goes on from JAVEUB010000234.1 coordinate 2,847, forward strand.
TTTTGCTGCGGAAAGCTGTGGCTTGATGCTGGGAACTTCGTTGCCGGTAGTGCTTTCGGCTATCTGAAGTTCTTCGGAAAGCGAAGGGTAGTCAATATTTATATAGAACATAAAGCGATCAAGCTGTGCTTCCGGCAGCGGATAGGTGCCTTCCTGCTCAATTGGGTTTTGCGTAGCCATAACGATGAAGGGCTTATCCAGAGGGCGGGTAACATTGCCGCTGGTAACTGCATATTCCTGCATCGCTTGTAACAACGCAGCCTGAGTTTTGGGAGGTGTGCGGTTTATCTCATCCGCCAGAATGATATTGGCAAAGATGGGACCTTTCAGGTAGTCGAAACGCTTCTGATCGGTGCCAGGGATATTTACCAAGATATCCGTGCCGGTGATATCGGAAGGCATCAGATCCGGGGTAAACTGGATGCGGCTGAACGATAGGGATAGAGCCTGCGCCAAAGAAGAGATCAGCAAGGTTTTGGCAAGCCCGGGAACGCCTTCCAGCAAGATATGGCCTCCGGCAAAAAGAGCTATCAGCACTTCTTCCAGCACTTTATCCTGTCCGATTATTGCCTTATGTATTTCAGTTAGCAGCGCTTGTTTGATACTGCGCAGCTCGCTTATTTCAGTTATCAGGTTCTGATTAGTCATCTATTTTTTCTCCTTTGAAAATCTTGCTTAATATCTCCTTCCCCGAGATCGCAAAAGCCATAGAGCCAAGGCTTAACAATAGGATAGAAGTTAATACGTGTGCAAAAGCCATAATTGCAGAGGCACTGGACTTTGTCAATTTAAATCCTACACTAAAGATAATTATCATCATCCACTCGTTGCTGCCAAGCTGAGCCGGAGGTTGAGGCAAGGCGTAGGACAAATTGATTAGCGTGTAACCAAATAGCGCTACAGGGAACGCAATGGCGATGGCAAAAGCTTTGAACAGCAGAAAGAAGTAGGTGCCGTCCAGAAGTATTCCCACCGCAGTTAAAGCCACCGCGGTAAGTAACTTCAGAGGGTGGTGATCGAACAGATTAAGGCCGCCTACAAACAGCTGAATCACGTTAAAAAACTTAGCTTTAGCCTTAGCAGGTAACCAACTGAATCCTGTTTGTATAACCTTGATTACCTGCTCCTTGTGCCAGGCAGCAAATAACAACAAGCTGAGGGTTGCCACAAACACCAATAAAAGCAGACTCAGCAAGATCAGCATGGGGGAACTGATTTGGATAGCTGTAAAAGGCAACAGGATGATTACAAACAGGATACCCAGCGTATCAAAGGCTTTATCGATAAACACAGATGGTAACGCTGCCAGGATTGGCAGATTGTGATTGCGCTTGATGAACCAGGCTCGGGCTACATCTCCGGCACGGATGGGAATCAGGAAGTTTATCAGATTCCCTCCCAATGAATACAGCCAGGTTTGCCAGATCCCCGGTTTGCGGTATTGTGCTTCGCTGGCTGGGATTAACAGGTTCCAGCGGTAAGAACGTAAAAAATAAGCCAGAATATAGGTAATAGTGGCAAGCAGGACTAAATTGAAATTTAGCTTGCTGAAGTGTGTGTGGATATCAGCCCAGGGGTTGAAGTACAGCCAGGTGCTGATTAACACTATGCCCGCAAGCGAGCCGATGATCAGGCTTAAGGCATTTCTGCGGCTCACTTGTTTTGCTCCGCAGGGTTAATAAACAGCATGTAGTAATGATGCGCCCAATGGCGCTTAAAGATACGCGGAGCAGCGCGCTCCACAAATGCATAGCGCAGCATTTTGGCAGCGAAACTGGGGTCTTCATCGCAGTAGTAGGGGAGAATGGTGATAGCGTGTGGGTGTGATGGTTTGTTGGCGTGTGGGTGTGATGGCGTGTT
>JAVEUB010000235.1:0-4670 GCA_034005785.1 Cloacimonas sp. (SeqCode)
AACGCGTACCGTATTTTCATGCTCGCGACGATCAATAGCACTATATGCCAACAATCGAACTTCTTCTGCAGGATCTGTCAGAGCAGAATGGAGAAGTCGATATTGTTCATTAAAATTGCTTTCCTTTATCTGTGAAATAGAACGGATTCGATCATTGTCGTTTACAGAAAACTTTAGTCGATTAGCTATGCTACCTATTCCATTGTGGGAAAATAAAAGTGAAATTTCATGACTATATTCCGGTACTGAAATAACTGTGGTTTCTTCGCGGACTGGTCTATTTGAAATTATTCTAAAAATTATCGCCATTGATAAGGTGATAGCCATACCTAAAACTGGTATAAAAAGTACTACGATTGCTATCGTATAAGTTCTTTTATTGAAAAAACTTCTATTTTTTAAAATGAAGTATTTTGGAGCTATCAAAATGGGTAGAATAATTGCTATTGAAACATAAATAAAATATAGCAAAGAGAAGAGTAATTCAAAGCGAAAAATGCTCATCAACTTACGGCACCCGTGAGAGCAAAATCAAGTTGTTTAATAGGATCGTTCTTATCTAATAGATAGCCTTTGTGCTTAAATTGAATCTCGCTAAAAATATCATAATTATTTTTAATTATAATCTGCTCTATCCTGTTTTTATGTCCTTGAATAGCAGTTGATCCTGAAAATGGCAGCAAAAAGATAACTTGTGTTTTATTTTCAATAGAATGTATCCAGATGGTATCCAATCCACGGCAAGCTCTCACTAATTCGGCGATTATTGTTTCAGAATTTTCTTTAATTTCGTATATAATCAATGCAGAATCTACGTCATATTTTAATTTAAGTTCTGCGCATATCATGAATTCATGGGCGAACAATAAAGGACAATCTGGCCATCTATTAAATATATTATGGGTTTTTTTAATGCTTGCAACCTGTCTAATAACATACTGAAAAATAACGGCTATGACTTGAAAGTTTTGTTTGTCAATAGAGAAAAATGATACTTCTGATACGATTAGAATGTAGGAACTTTCTGAATAATTATCTGGTATTATATATGCAGATATATAACTTTTAGAAGAAAAGTTATTTATATTATTAATGCAATGGTTTTTACGGCTTTCTATAGTATCAAGATATACTTGATCTAGCTCGTTAAGTTCACCAAAATCTCCAAGGGTAGCGACTACTATCGGATTATTTTGTGAATCTAATTTATAAATAGCTGCACAGTATACCCCACAATTTTGATTAATAAGATACAGGGTTCTTCTTGCTAGCTCACCACTAAGTACTCCATTTTCTTCTTTAATTGATTGTTTCAACTCTTGTAGGGATGAACGTAATGAAATCGGTTTATAAATTAAATTTTGCTCAAGTCTACTGTGCGATATTTGACTGATATATAAATTATTAGTTATATGTTCAATTCGTGCCTCGAAAAGTTCGTTCTTAATTATTTCTTGTTCGTTTTTAGAGTGCCACATTCTTGCGAATTCACCGCAAACAACTGTGAGTATTCCCCCGCCCAGTATTGCAGGCGCCCAACTATTAAAAGATTGTGGTGACCATAATAGGCTAGACATTAGTACGCCAATAGATAATAATCCTGGTAAAATCCCGTAACGTAAGGCAATTAATACAGGAGCTATCCATAGCCACGGAAAAGGCTGATTAATTAACAGAGGATTTTCTTGATCAAATATACTACTGACTACTAAAGCAACTGCTGGTAAAGCAATTGCCTCAACCCACCCTATCCAAGTTTTCCTTCTTCTTATCATTTGTTAAGTGCACGATTTACGAGTTTGGTTAGTATTCTTTGCGCAAGGCTGCTTGTACTGGTATGCGATAAGCTTCCACCATTGGCACTTGCTACGCCCGTCCATAGGATCTTTTGAGTATTCGTGTTGATGATCCATAGAGTGATGGCTACTGCGGGTTCTGCATTTATTCCTGCTTTGTAGTTCCATTCATCGACAGATCCAGCAATTGCATATTCAGCACCTAATTGATTTGCTTCATTGAGCGCTTTGTCATATCTTTTTTTCCAGTCCCCACCTAGAAGTTCTTGGGTGCGTGTGCCTGCTGGAAGATTTCCGATCATGGACTCCCCTTTCACCTGTAGAATTGCGCTAGTCATAGCTGCCGCCTTGTCGTTAGCTAGCGGGGTATCTGTATTATTCGCAAACGGTAATACTGCCCAATGCGCTTTAGTGTTTAAATCTGAATGTTTGGCACTTTGGATATCTATACTAGCACAACCTGCCACTAACATTATGATAGGCACCAAAATTATATTTATCTTCATAAAGGCTTGCTCCTTTTGAATGCTCTCTTGAATAAATTCTATCGTGAAAAATAGTACGTGTAGCTGATATTAAGCTGCTGTTGATTGAGTGCAAGCCCATTTCCACCTTGACCTTGACTATAAACTATAGTCAGCTGATCTGGACCTATAATCGGTGTGCGTATTCCAGCACCCACCTGATATTGAATTCCAAACAGGGTGTTATTGTATACACTGATCGCCAAATATGGTATCCAATGTGCTGAAAGTGTGGGGATAGATGAGTTGAGCATAAAATTTAGACCGTAATCTGCATAGCTTCCAGCTAGTAGATTATCAACCGTGGTATCTACAGAAGGCAAGACCTCTGCAAGTACTCCACTGATAGATTTATTACGTGTTATAGAATGTATACTTGCAAAAGGTCCCAAGGAATAATGCCAATCATGCCAGCGCCCAAGCCAATGTAGAGAGGTTCCTGCTGTCCAATCCGTACCCACCGGCACCTCATCTTGGCCCAGGTATCTTATCCGACTTGCTGATAGGCTTTCTGACCAGAAAGTATTACTATGATCAATTTCAATATCTGCGATATTTTTCATTCCAGCTACTGCCATAGCTGGGCTTTGTGTGCTTTGCTGATGCCATGCTATTTGGCTTTGTACACTTAAATTTAGTGGGAGAGTAATTTTGCCGGTTATTTTCCCCACCATAAAGTTCCGGGCGGCAGAGCGAGTTCCTAACAATCCACTTAGCGACCATCTTTTTTGCTGATAAAATAAACCTGCATCGGCAGATTGTTCAATTGTCGGCGTATTTTGAAGCATGGACTGAGTATCCGCTGACTGCCAAGTATATTGATCGCTCAACAAAATTCCCCAGTTGTTACTAACAAATATGCGACTTGATAGGTTAGAGCTATTCCTTTGCAACCCGCTGAATCTTAATATATTCTCTTTTATGTTAGCATAACTTGCAGTATGTTTTACCGCATCAAGATATTGCTCACGCAGGTTACGAGAGCGCGGATTATCCTGAAGTCTTCTGAAAGCCCAGTATTGCGCGCGCGGCCAATCATCAAGCATGCTGTAAGCACTTACTAGATCGCTGGGTGGGAGTGATTCGGGATGCTTAAGCAATGCGGTAAGGCTAACTAGATCATGCTGATGAAGTGCCATACTCAGACGAACCCAAGCTGGTAATTTCTTCTGGTTTTCATGAATGAGTGTTTGTGCCAGTGTCCAGTACCCATTGGCCATCGCCCAAGTAATAGCTGGTAAGTAATCTCCTTCTTCTGCATCACGTAAAAGAACACGCGATGTTAAATTTCCACCCTTTGGAGCCGCTGATAAAGCTCTTGCTAGAATCTGCAAAGATGTGAGCGACACATCGTTTTTGTCATGTTCGATATTATGTTGTGTATTTTTTTGGGGATATTTTTTTTGAGATTTGTCATCGTGCAAGGTAGTTTTGTTTGATTCGTTAACTAAACGAAATACGGTAGGGGCTGCACCAGCCATTTCTGAAAAGTTGATTAATATGATACTTATTGCATAGATGATTAAGTATCTATGGTTGGAGACCATCATTGGCAGGAATGATCTACTAGAAGCTATCAAGATGTTTTTTCCTTGTTTTTGTTTTTCCGCTGCATTTTTTGTGCAATATCTTGAGCAACAATAGTACGCTGTGCCCAAGCTAAGCCATCCAGACCATTGCTATTAAGAATATCAGCACGATTTAGTAGAGCTTGATCATCGGCAGGGATCCGTTGTTGAGATTGAAGATACATAGCGAGATTAGGTCGATGCAAAATTTGCATAGCGCCGATAAGAGCTGCTTGTAAATTTGGAAAGCTGCCTAAATCTCCCACTAATATTGCGCGTAAATTTTTTTCGTCATGTTCATCCACTAATAACCATAGAATGTCTTCCTGAATAACAGGATCACCGGGACTCAGTTCCAGTCCTTGTGCATAGGCATTCAGGGCAGACTGTGGTCGATGATTCGATACTTCCCATTGTGCCAAAGCTATCCAGTAAGCAGGATATTGCTTAAGACCCATGGGATCAGATTCTGGAATCTGTGCTAATAATTGTCGCAGCTCATGCCAGTCTTGCTGATTCGCAGCTAACGCAATACTTTCAAAAAAGAAAATTGGTAATTTAAATTTGTGCCATCCGGCCATAGCTACGGCTAAAGCTGCTTTTGGTAGGGGGTCTTGCGTAAGCATGATTAAACGCTGATAATCATATTCGTCTGCGGCACCCAGTAGATAAAGTCTTTTTTCAGATTCTAATGCTGCGGAGCGATCATTCTGTTCCCACGCGAGAATTGCATAGAGATGCCAAAAGGGTACATCATTCGCGGAGGCCTTAGATTTGGCTAA
>JAVEUB010000013.1:0-20074 GCA_034005785.1 Cloacimonas sp. (SeqCode)
TTACTTTTGAAAGTAATAAGCAATACATCATTACCGAGGATTTGAATCTCTTGGGAGCATCGAAGATAGAGCCTGATTGTTTTATAAACTTGATACCTGGTAGGAATATCAAATTTCATGGTAGCTTGGATACCGAAAGTGGCTACTTGCCGGGAAGTTACTGGAGAATTAGCAGCTCTTTTGGCATTGATTCCGCAACCCCTGCTATTGTAGGACAAGGAGATTATATGGGGAGCGTTAATCTTTTATATGCCGAAAGCAACATATCTCACGGAATTGTCACCAATACTGATTTTGGCTTATCTATTCAAGCACCTCAAGTTTCAGTTACAGACATTTCGATTAGTAATGTAAATTATGGAATATATGCTCTACAAACAACATTTGTTATGCAAAATGTAAACATCAGCGGAGCTTCTAGATATGGCCTATCTGTGCAGAATACCTTAGCCACAGAATCTATAAGTATTACGAATTGCATAGTGGCACATTGCGAAGATGGACTATCTGTTTCAGGTGGTACCTTTTCTATTTCAAACATTTTCTTATATGATTGTTATGCAGCTTTCAGACCATGGGAGAATACCGGAACTATAGAGCATTGCGACTTTGATCTTTGCTATTACGACATATATCAGTACAGGGCATCGTGCACGATACTTTACAATAATTTCTTTTATAACAAGAAACTCGGGATATTCCCAAGAAATTATGGTTTGGTAAACTACAACAATTTCTATTATACTGCTCTGTCTTATATTGACATCCGTGGTTTAAGCTTGTCACAAGATCTTGATGCAAAGAATAACTATTGGGCGGTTAGTAACTTAGATCAGTACCTTTTCGATGCTCTTGATAATGACGAGTTTCCTGATGAGCCTCCTTGCAATCGTTATATTATTTACCTACCGAAGAGAAATTCTCGGGTGATCACTGCAGGTATTCAGTAGATTCATAAGTGAACTTAATCGCAATCCTAAAGCAGGTTATTGGGCGTTTTGCCCGTAGCTCAGTTAATATCTCCCTATACTTCACGGCTTCTTTAGTCCAAATGGGGGTCGGCTTAGTTCTATCCCCCATTTTATCGGTTCATTTTAACCACAGAGATTTTGCTATAGTGGGGTATTTTAACTCTTTCAACCTGCTGTTTGTTCCTATAATTGGCTTTACCTTTGCATCATACTATAGTAAGACATATTTCAAAGTTAATGCAGAGCAAAGAAAACTAATCCGGAAAACTCTTGCTTCTGCTCAACTCGGTCTTGGGGCTGTTTCACTATTTGTGCTTTTAGGTCTGTTCTATTTCTATTCAAGAGCAGCCAATGTTGGATACTCGTTTTATCCTGATGCAATTCTTTGCTACAGCTCAATTGTATTTTCTAATATATTCAGTTTTTATCTGATAGACTTACGGCTATCAAAGCAGGCTAAACGGTTTATGTTAACAAGTGTAGTGCATCATGTGCTTTACTTCTTAGTGATGTATTTTCTGTGTGCCGTTTTTAAATACGGTGCTTCTGGTAGTTTGGCAGCTACTCTCGTGGTGTCTATCATTATGGGTGTGTATTGTTTTCGGAAAATGACTGACCGCTTTGCTCTCGATCGACGGTTACTTTTGGACGCTTTAAAATTCTGTTGGCCCTTAATAATTGCAGGATGTGTACATTATTTCTCATCTGGGATTGATAGAGCAATGTTAGCCTCTCTTAGGGATGATTATAATTTGGGATTGTACAGCATTGCAATGCGGTTTGTTGGCTACATCACGTTATTTTACAGTGCGTTAACAATGACGGTAGAACCAGATTTGTATCAAGCGATTGCTCAAAAACGCTATAAGCGCTTACTGTTTGTTATCTTCGGCCTACTTGCTGCCAACACTGCGTTGGTTATTGTGTTTATGCTAATGTCTCCAATTCTTATACAGGTTTTAACGGTGGGACGATACACTGCTGCTGTCCATTTGACTCGCATTATGGCGTTAAAGAACATAACTGCCAGTGTGTTCTTTATAACGGCCATTATTATAAACGCTCTGGGGTATTCTAAGGTAACACTTGTAAACCGTGTTCTGGCTGCTATTTTTGTATCAGTTATGTTCAGGGTGTTGATCACTAAATATCAGTTCGAAGGAGCTGCTTGGGGCCAAGTATTGTCTTATGTAGTTATGACTTTCTTTAGTTTTATCTTTGTAAGTTATAAGTATCTGCAGAGGAAGAAGAGGCTGGCGGCTGCCGACCAGTTGCTCAGGTAAAAATATGAGAATTGTATGGTTGTGCCATTTTACAACAAGTGAAATCCAGGATATTATCAAGCCATTGCACCCTGTTAACCCTTTTGCTCCTTGGATTAGCAACACAATAAAGTCGTTTGAGAATAGAGATGAAGTAGATTTACACATAGTATCTCCGCACCGCTTTATTACTAGAAAGAAGGAATTTGTTTTAAGAGGGATTCATTACAGCTTTTACCCAGCGGGAATGCCTTTTTGGGGAAGACAGTGGCCATCCTTTTTCCGCTGGGATTTGTTTACTAAGTACAGCAGTGTGAAAAATTGCGTCAGTAAGATTATAACAAGAGTTCATCCTGATGTTATTCACTTGCAGGGTGCTGAGAACCCTTACTATTCAATTGCCATCCTTCAGTTCTTGAAAAAGTACCCAGTGTTAGTGAACCTGCAAAGAATGAATGTGGATTTTGAATATCCTAATACACTTGAGGGAAGATTCAGGAAAAGAGTGGAAAAAGAGATTCTTACACAGTTTAACCACTTCTCTATACGCACAAATATTATGGAAGCAGACTTGCTGTCTGTAAATCCTTCTGCGGTAACGCACTGGGTAAGATACAGTATTCCAATATTAGAACCTAAACATGTAGACAAACTCTATGACATTGTCTTTTTTGCCAGAGTGAGTCCCACTAAGGGAATTGAGGATTTACTTCAGGCTGCAGTACTCTTAGACAAGAAACTCAGTGTTTGTATTATCGGGGCTGTAGAACAAGCTTATAGATCCATGCTAACTGAAACTTATGGTAAGAGTTTAGATATGGTATGGTTGGGTAACTTGCCAGTACACGAGCAAGTGTTTATAGAAGCTTCAAAAGCAAAAATCAGCGTATTACCCACTCATCAGGATATAATTCCTGGCACCATAATCGAAAGTATGATGCTCGGGTTGCCTGTTGTAAGCTACAATGTTGGTAGCATCCCCGAGCTTAATTTGGAGAATGAATCAGTTTTGCTGGCTGAAAAAGGTGATATTGAGTGCCTTGCAAAGCATGTTAATAATTTGCTTACTAACCCTGAGTTTGCACTATCCCTTGCTAAGCAGGGAAGAGATACGATACTGAAAAGAGTTATGAAATCAAACGTCTTTGATCAGCATTTAAATAGTTACCAATCTGTTATCAGTGATTTCAGTTTACCTCTAATTTCATCCAACAAAAGATAGGAACACTTATGAAAGCGATAATATTATCAGGTGGACTTGGCACCCGCCTTAAACCATTCACCGAAGTTATACCGAAACCCCTGCTACCAATAGGGGAGAAAGCAGTGCTTGAGATTCAGATAGAACACCTAAAAAAACATGGGTTTGATGAAATCTATTTAGCAACGAACTATAAATCTGCATACATAGAGAATTTTTTTGGAGATGGCAGCAAATACGGGGTGAAACTAACTATCAGCAAGGAAGATAAACCCTTAGGCACCGTAGGTCCTGTGAAGTTGTTACAAGAAAAACTAACTGAACCATTCATTGTGATGAATGGCGATATTTTAACCCTGCTCAGCTATAGCGACCTAATGGCATTTGCCAGCAAAAGAGAATCTCTTCTTACCATCAGCACAAAAGAAATAATAACTCCTTTTCAGTTTGGCAATATCTTCACTGATGGCGATTTTGTAACCGGCATAGAGGAAAAGCCCAATTTCAGAACCACTATCCTTGCCGGTATCTACATATTTAAACCACAGATTATGGATTTAATCCCTGACAACCAATACTATGGCATGGATACACTAATAAAAGATATGATCGCCAAGCAGTTACCCATCACTCACTATCCCATCAAAGAATACTGGCTGGATATAGGCAGAATAGATGATTATGAGAAAGCTCAGGAAATCTATAAAGAGCAGTTTGAAGGTAAGTAAATGGAAAGCGTTAGGACTTTAGTTATTGGAGCAGGTGCAATAGGATTAGCTATTGCATATGAGCTGTCTAAGCAGGATTCTGATCTCGTGGTGGTAGAAAAGGAAAGCAGCTTTGGAAAACACACCAGTAGCCGAAATAGTGAAGTAATCCATGCGGGTCATTATTATAGTCCCGGTTCCTTAAAAGCTAGCTTATGTGTGGATGGCAATAAGCTCCTTTACAGCTATCTGCAAGAGAATTCACTGCCTCATAAAAACACAGGCAAAATAATCGTTTCAACCTCACCTGCAGAGGAAACCGTTCTGCAGAAATACCTTGAACTTGGAACAAAGAATAGATGTGAAGGCTTTCGCTTGATTTCTAAAGACGAGGTTACAGAGCTGGAACCTCTGGCAAAGTGTACCTCGGGGCTGTATATCCCATCTACCGGGATATTTGATACTCATCAATATATGCAGAGCTTGGCTTCAAAGATTGAAGAGCAAGATGCTTTTATTGTTTATGGCATGGAAGTGGAAACGATCAGGAGAGAGAACAACAAGTATATTGTTCAGTTCTTAGATGGAGAAATTTTCCAGTGTGAATATCTGATAAACTCAGCAGGTTTATGGGCAGACCAAATTGCCATAATTGCTGGCATGGACACGAAAGCCCTTAATATTGAACAACATTGGTGTAAGGGCGAGTATTATAAAACAACGAAGATCAAAGGAATCAACCATCTTGTTTACCCTGTTGCAGATCCCAAGGGAGTTTTTTTGGGTATTCACCTCACCATAAATTTGGCTGGAGAAGTTCGCTTTGGACCAAATGCGTTTTATTTGGACAAGGTAGATTACCACTTTGAAGAGGGTTTTTTTGAAGAGTTTTATACTTCAATTAATCGCTATATAGATGTGAATAGGGATGACCTGATGCCTGATGATACGGGTATTAGGCCTAAACTTCAGGGACATGCTGAGGGTTTCAGAGATTTCTACATCAAAGAAGAAACCGCCAATGGTTTACCGGGGTTTATAAACTTGATAGGCATGGAATCACCAGGGTTAACTGCCAGCTTGGCAATAGCTAAGTATGTGGCATCTTTGTTGATTTGAGTTCTGAGGTTAGATTTTTAGATAGGTTATGGTCAGCAATGTATAAACACAATACCATAATGGCAATAACATCGTAAAGCTAGTTTTAGTAAAGTAGTATAGGAGATATAATGAAAGTTCTAGTTACAGGGGCTGCCGGATACATCGGTTCAGTATTGGTTAAGCAATTATTGTCCAAAGGCTATGAAGTGTATGGAATTGATTGCCTTATGTTTGGCGGTGATTCGCTCATTAGTATTTACAATGATCCCAATTTTACCTTTCTTAAGGCAGATGTTAGGGATATAGACCAGATAAAGCCGATTCTATCTGATGTAGAAGCAATTGTTCATTTAGCTGCCATAGTAGGCGATCCTGCCTGTGCCAAGGATCCCGAACTTGCCACATCAATCAATTTGGAAGGCTCAAAAATGCTACTTGAGGCAGCTCACAATGCTCCCAATGTAAAACGCTTTGTGTTTGCCTCTACCTGCAGTAACTATGGCAAGATGGAGGGCGACGAGTTTATAACCGAGGAATCACCCCTGAACCCAATATCTCTATATGCCGAGCTGAAGGTTAAATTTGAGAAGCATATGTTGAGCGGCAACTATAGGGAGGATTTTATTCCCACTGCTTTACGTTTTGCTACAGTCTATGGCTTATCCCCCCGTATGCGTTTTGATCTCACAGTGAACGAATTCACGCGTGATGTGGTTTTAGGTAAAGAGCTTCTGATATTTGGAGAGCAATTCTGGCGTCCTTACTGTCATGTGGAAGACCTTGCTGGAGGATGCATAGCTGTTCTGGAAGCTCCCCAAGAGAAGGTTGCAAAGAATGTCTTCAACGTAGGGGACACAACTGAGAATTATCAAAAGAGAATGCTGGCAGAAGAGCTTCAAAAGCTTATCCCAGAGATGATTGTAAAATATGTGCAGAAAAATGAGGATCCCAGAGACTACCGCGTGGCTTTTGAAAAGATTAAAACGGAACTCGGCTTTTCCATTACCAAAAAAGTACCGGAAGGGATGAAGGAAATCATTCAAATTCTTAGAGATGGCATTATATCCGACCCCTATAACGCTAAGTATAAGAATGTTTAGAAGTTTTTAGTCCACGAGTTAGTTAGGATGCTTAGCAAACGTTGCCGATATCAATATGTAATGTGCAAAGTTGTTTTGCAAGTTAGGTGATTCCACTACAATATAAGGTATGAATCAAATCCAGCTGACAGAAGGAGAAAATATGAAAGGTATTATCTTAGCTGGTGGGGCAGGCACCCGCCTACATCCATTAACTATAGCTGTCAGTAAACAGCTTATGCCGGTTTACGATAAACCGATGATCTATTACCCTCTTTCAATATTAATGTTATCTAATATTAGAGAAGTACTAATAATTACTACCCCAGAAGATCAGGCGAGTTTTATGAAGCTGTTAGGCGATGGTTCTCAACTTGGCATGAGATTTGAATACGCTGCACAACATGTTCCCAATGGACTTGCGCAAGCTTTTGTGATCGGTGCAGATTTTATAGGTAAAGACGATGTGTGTCTGATACTTGGGGATAACATATTCTATGGTGCTGATTTGCAAAGAAGGCTAATGAAGTGCAATAATCCCGATGGAGCGATCATTACTGCATATCAAGTCAATGATCCTGAACGCTATGGAGTTGTTGAGTTTGACAAGGATTTGAAGGCTATTTCTTTAGCGGAAAAACCTAAGGAACCGAAATCAAACTATGCCGTACCAGGGCTTTATTACTATGACAATAGCGTAATTAAAATTGCTCACGAGATTAAGCCTTCTACGCGGGGTGAATATGAGATTACCGACGTAAACCGAGTATATCTTGAGCAAGGCAATCTGAAAGTTATGGTAATGGGTAGAGGAACAGCTTGGCTGGACACTGGAACTTTCGAATCCTTGATGCAGGCGTCCCAATTTGTCTCGATTATTGAACAAAGACAAGGTTTTAAAATTAGCTGCATCGAAGAAATTGCTTACCGGAAGGGTTTTATTGATTCCCAACAATTACTGAAGATTGCAGAACCGATTAGAAAAAGCGGCTACGGAGAATACTTAGTAAGATTAGTAGAGCAAGGGATGTAACATGAATCCTAGTATTATGGGTCACTATTTTGAAGAGTTTGAGGTTGGCCAGATAATTAAACACCAGCTCTCCAAAACTATCTTTGATTCAGACAACAACCTTTTTAGCTTACTAACCATGAACCACCATCCTTTACACACGAACAAGGATTTTGCCGAACACAGCCAGCATGGGCAGATTTTGGTGGTGGGTACCTTGGTCTTTAGCATAGTAGTGGGAATTACTGTCCCCGATATCAGTGGCAAAGCCATAGCAAATTTGGAGTATGAGAAGGTGGAACATCTGGCCCCAGTGTTTATTAACGATACCCTTTATGTCGAAACTGAAATTTTAGCTGCCAGAGAGTCCAAATCCAAACCTGATCGGGGCATAGTATATGTAGAGACTATTGCCTACAATCAGAATAGAGAAGCTGTTTTAAAATTCCGCAGACATGTATTAATTGCTAAAAGAGGTAAATGAAATGAACAATATGATCATGCGTAGTTTAATGTTTGTCCCTGGTCACAATGAGAAGCTACTCACTAGTGCCTCCCGCTCAGACGCTGATGTTCTGCTGTTGGATATTGAGGATTCTGTTCAGCCTGAGAGCAATAAAGCCATTGCCAGGCAGAAGATAGCGGAGTGGGTGAGCTCGGGCAAACTTGCCGATTACTATCTTTTCCCCAGAGTTAATGATCGCGAAAGTGGGCATCTCCTCAAAGATGTTCATGCACTTACTATTGATGGTATTCATGGCTTTATGTATCCCAAAGCAAAAAAAGGTGAGGATATCTATTTCTTTGATAAACTGCTGGAAACTATCGAATACGAAAAGAAGATTCCCATTGGCACATTTAAAATTATCCCCCTGATCGAGATGTCTGCCGCTGTGCTAAATGCACAAGAAATATGTCAAGCATCAAAAAGAGTGGTAGCTATTGCCTTCGGTTGTGAAGACTTCATTAGTGATCTCGAAGGTGTGCATGATCATGCCGGTGATAGTATCTATGTTCCGCGGGCAATGATAGCAATGGCAGCAAGAGCGAATGGTGTGATTCCTATTGACACTGTTCATATCAATGTGCATGATCTGGAAGATCTGGAGAAGAATCTGATCTTGGCAAAAAACCTTGGATTTGAAGGCATGCTGGTGTTACACCCAAAAGAAATAGAATTAGTGCATAAATTCTTCTCGCCAAGTGAAAAAGAGTATCAAGATGCTCTTGAAATGCTGTCCCTTTATGAGGAGTCCCGGATTGATAATAAAGGCGTAGCTGTTAAGAATGGAAAGTTTATTGGCCCCCCAATGGTGATAGCGGCAGATAAAACAATAAAAAAGTATAACCTGATTAAAAGATAATTATTCTGGAAAATAGGATTTAGCATACTTTCAGATTAGTGTGTATCAGAGAATATGTGCAAGTGTTGGCGATCTGTTGTTTCAAGGTAGTGATGTTAGCATTACCTGTTTTGGGAGGTCAATAAAACCGGATTATGAATGTACATAAAGAGGCTGTAAATGAGATTAATGGTTATTAATTAATGAAGAAACGTACAAGTGCAACTAGCAAGATAAATCCATCCAGAGTGGTCAGAAACGTACTGTCAATCATTTCACTTTTGTTTATTGCTTATTTTGTAATTAAAAACTCTGCTAATATTCACCTTGACAAACCATGGATATTGGTGATCTGCCTTATCTTTCCTTTATTTGTTAATCCTTTCATTGCCAATAATAGATGGAAATACTTCTTGGCGATAAACGGTATTCACGAGTCAATACTCCGTCTGGCAAAGATTACATTTATCTCTACTTTCTACGGTCTGATCCTACCTTCTTCATCTGGTTTTGATGCGATTAGGATTTACAAGATAGAAAAATTCCACCCAGAAAGTCGTGGTAAAGCGGGAAGTACAGTGGTTCTTGAGCGACTTATGGGAATATTGAGTCTATGCATTATTACGATGCTTTCAGCTCTTTTTATGCGTAGCCAGCTAGTTGGGAAAACCTTGAAGATTACGATATTTTTTATTGGCTTAACAGGCATGGTACTCATTCTAACAGCTTTTATGCCTATTTGGTACACATTAATGAGCAAGATTGTGTATAGTAAAAATGCTGCAAATGCCAAATATATCAAAGGGATCATAAGCTATATTGATGAATTGCATCAAGCATTACATTTAGCTTTCAGTATTAGAATGATGATAAAATCATTTGCACTTATTTCTTTGTATCAGTTATCGACAATTATCAATGTTGCTCTTGTCTACAAAGCGCTCGGTGTTAACTTGCCTTTTACAGTTCATTTGTTGATTATGCCAGTGATATACATATTTTCTATAATACCGATAACAATTAGTGGGTTTGGGGTCAGAGAGGGATTGTTCACGTTTTTTTACAGTAAATTTGGGGTTGAAAGCGCAGTAGCGATTACAGCATCTTTAGTTAACTATGCAATATTAACTCTTGTGCCTGCTTTGATAGGATTTATCATAACTCTGGCTTTGCCGGAACCCTCACAGATTAGCAGAGTTGGTGCTAATGAAGAAAATACTGTTTAACCACTGGTTGTTTATCTTAAAGTACTGAGAATGCCCCTATGTTCACAACACATTTTAACATCATAATTGCGATTTAAAGTTATAAACTCTTTCTGGCACTGCTACAATGATTTATCTAGATTATAACTGGAGTAACAATCGCTGTAAAACTCTTCAGTGCTTCTTAGACAACAATCCAGTGAAGAGAACCTACAGAAAAAACAGTTTATCTTGGCTGAAAGAATGAAAGATTTTAATTTGTAGTCAATTAAGCTAGATTTATGAGGAAATAGGATTTGAGTGACAACATATACACTGATTTAGCGATCGTGATTCCCGTTTACAATAGTAGAGATTCGTTAGAGGAACTATCTGATAGGCTTGTGCAAACTTTGTCAGTTATTGATAAGTCATATCGGTTAATATTTGTAAATGATGCCAGTAGTGATGATAGTTTTTCAGTACTTAAGAGCATAAAAGCCAAATATAGTAAAAACATTACCCTAATCAATTTAGCAAAAAATTGTGGGCAACAACATGCACTAATGTGTGGATTCAACTTTTGCAATGCTGAGTTTGTAGTTACTATTGATGACGACCTCCAGAATCCTCCTGAAGAGTTGCCCATCTTGCTATCTAAAATTGAAATGGGAGCGGATGCCGTTTATGCAAAGTATGATGATAAAAAAGACCTTTGGTATAAAAATCTAGGCAGTATATTTATCCGGAAGTTGAATAATCGGATATTTGGGGAGAATAAGACTTTAGTATTCTCAAGCTATAGGATTATGCGTCGCTCCTTGGTTGAAGAGATTCGTAGAAGTTCCACCCATTATCCGTACATATCTGGACTAATAAGATCAGTAACCAGCAACATAGAAAATGTTGATATTCGACACCATAAGCGTAAGTATGGGAAATCGAATTACTCTTTACCTAAACTGATTGAACTTTCTTTTAACCTTCTCGTTAACTACTCGTCTCTCCCTCTAAAAATCACCAGTTATATTGGTTTAGCATTCTCGTTGTTTTCATTTATAGTGGGAGTATTTTTCCTTTTTAAACAGATAATTATTGGTCAAGCACCAGCAGGTTGGACTAGTTTGATTGTGCTTGTGTCTTTCAACAATTCATTACTGATGGTATTGTTGTATTTTTTTGGGGAGTATATATCTCGTATTTTGAAGGAGTTATCCTTTGGTAGAACTTATAGAATTTCAGAGGTGATAGAATGAAAAAAAGGCTTATTATTATTGGAGGTGTTGGAGGTGCGCAGATTGCAATGACAACATTCGAGGACGCTAACACTATTACAGGCGAATGGGAACTGGTAGGTTATTTGTCAGACATCGCTAAACCTGGTGTGTATTTTGGAAAATACAAAATTTTAGGGCGAACAGAAGAGATATATGATTATGTACAAAAGGGTTACTATATACATAACACACTTTTCTATAATGCTAAGTTCAAAGAAGAAAGAACTGTTAAATACGAGGCATATAATATCCCCTTGGAGGCTAATGCTTCAGTTGTGCATCCTACTGCATATGTTAACCCATCAACAAAAATTGGTTATGGCGTGCTGATCAGTCCTCATTGCAGCAGTTCTTATGGACCGGTAATTGGCAATTTCGTGCATATGTACACAAATGCATTTATTGGTCATGATTCTGTGATTGAAGATTATGCTACTTTAACAGCTCATTCGATAGTTGGTGGCAGGGTTCATGTGGAAAAAGGTGCGCACGTAGGTCTTAATGCTTGTATTAGGGAAGATTTAACAATAGGAAAGTTTGCAGTAATTGGTATGGGGGCAGTAGTTGTCAGTAACGTCCCTGACTACGCTGTTGTGGTTGGCAATCCAGCCAAGATAATTAAAACGGTCAAAGAATATGTCCATTAATTTTATTCCTTTCAACAAACCATGGTTCGTGCCAGATAATGAGCAATATTTGCTTGATGTTTTGAAATCAGGAAGGTTGTCGGGAAACAATTCGTATTTTGAAAAAGTTGCAGATCATCTGAAGCAAAAGCACTTGTTATCGGATCCTTTTTTAGTTCCCTCTGGAACCTCAGCTTTAGAGATGGGTGCCTGGTTAGCAGGATTAAAACCTTGCGATGAAGTTATCCTTCCTTCATATACTTTTAGCTCTACTGCCAATGCCGTAGTACTAACTGGAGCTAAGCCTGTTTTCTGTGAAATCGACCCTGTAACCATGAATGCAGACCCTGCTCACATGGAAGAATTGATAAATGAAAAAACCAGGATGCTTTTGCCTATAGATTATGCGGGTATTCCCTGTGAGATTGATAGAATAGAGAGCATTGCAAAGAAGTTTAACCTTTGCGTTATGGTAGATGCAGCGCAATCTTATGGAAGCTATTATCAAGGCAAAGCCTGTGGCAGCTTTGGAGATTTATCCACTTTCAGTTTTCACGAAACCAAAAATATTAGCTGTGGCGAGGGTGGAGCATTAATCATCAATCGAGAAGATTGGGTGGAGCGGGCGCATTTCTTGCAGGAGAAAGGTACTGATCGCAGGTTGGTGCTTTATGGACAAAAGACTAAATACCATTGGGTTGATATCGGCTCTAGTTTTCTTCTCTCAGATATCCTGGCAGCATTGTTGTATTCACAACTAGAAAGCGAAGATCTTATTCTAAGTATGCGCAAACAAGTGACAGATGCCTATAGGGAGCTTTACAAGCCCTATGTAGATATGGGTTTGATAAGCATAACTCCTTACGAAAAGTATGACATGGTGAATAGCCATGCGTTCTGGGTAATCTTTGATACAGAAAAGAACAAAGAAGAGTTTATCCTGCGCTTGAAAGATAAAAATGTGTATGCGTACATCGGCTATATGCCACTTCATTCATCACCCATGGGCATCAAGCTGGGGAATCGTGCAGAAGATTTACCAATAACTCAAGACTTGGCAAGTCGTCTTGTCCGGCTTCCACTATATGCAGATTTGGCAAATGAAGGATTAAGCTATTGTCTGGAATCAATGCACATAGTAATGAAGAGTATCTACGGAGAATGATGCTAAAAGAAAGAGTTTTAGGACTTAAAGCAAAGCTTTCTAAGGTTTTCGGAGATTATTCTAAACAAATAGAATTTGAGCTATTGTTTTCAGCTTTGATAGACTATAATCCTCTTAACAGTACTGATGATCTGCTGGTTTGGCTGAAAACCCTGAATGATAAACAATACTTCCATGTAGAAGAAATTCCTTTTTCTCAGCTTAAGCAGTGGCACTTTGAAAAGGGCACAGGGGATTTGAGGCACAATAGTGGGAAATTCTTCAGCATTCGCGGTTACCAAGTCTTCGACAGCTCCGCAGAAAATATTCTATGGGATCAGCCAATTATTGATCAACCAGAAATTGGTGTTCTAGGGATTCTTTGTAAACAGATAGACGGGATACTCTATTTTCTGATGCAAGCCAAAGCAGAGCCAGGTAATATCAATACTTACCAAATATCACCAACAGTTCAGGCAACAAGAAGCAATTATCTTCAAGTGCACGGTGGACGTAGGACAAAATATCTGGAGTATTTCAACGGAGAAATGCCTATAACAGTGATATTAGATCAATACCAGTCTGAGCAGGGTGCCCGTTTTATGGGTAAACGAAACAGAAATATCATGGTTATTGATAGAACTGATAAACAAATCAAGATTGGTGAAAACCATCGATGGCTTACTTTGGGGCAGTTGAAAAGCTTGATGGAGCTTGACAATACGGTTAATATGGATAGCCGCTCAATAATATCTCAAATCAGATATTTGAGTCTGGATTTTGAACTAGACGTTAAAACCCTGCTTCTGATACTGCATGAATATAAAGATATTGTTAGCAAAAGCGATTTCTGGTTGAAATCGGTTTTGCAAACCTTTGCAAATGCTAAGTTAAAGCATAATTTGTCTACCATCCGTAACCACCTTACTTGGGAACGATATTTTTGTACTGTTGATAAGAAACCAGTTCCCCTGAACGAAATTAAGGATTGGTCGATAGGTGAGAAGGTGATTGAGCACAAAGCTGGGAAGTATTTTCAGGTTTTAGCTGTAAGAATAATTGCAAACAATCGGGAAATCGATAGCTGGGATCAACCAATTATTCGTCAGCGACACGATGGGATGATAGGGGTGTTATGTGCTGAAATTGAGGGAGTGCTGCATTTTTTAATCCGGATGAAACTGGAACCAGGCTTGTATGATCGCATCGAACTGGCACCCACTGTGCAATGTATTCAGCAAAACTACGATTCCACTGATTACCCTAAATATCTCGAATGTTTCAACAATGCGCCTCAGACTTATAACGCCAAACAGTCCGAAGAGGGTGGCAGGTTTTATCGGGAATGTAGTAGTAACATGATCCAAATGATAGAATACAATAAGATTGATATATCTCCAGGATATATGTGGCTATCTCTGAAGCAACTAAAAGAAATGGTGCAGTATCAGCAATTGCTAAATGTGGAACTGCGTAGTCTATTAGCATATTTTTAAACAGGATGCAATGGAAAAATTAAAATTTGGTGTAATCGGCTGTGGGTATCAAACCCAGAAAAATATGGCACCTGCCATGGCGAAATGTGAAAACACTGAGATTCAAGGTTTTGTTGATCTTGAAGCTTCAAAAGCGGATAACATGGCTAGTGAATATGGAGTGCAAGCTTACCCTAAACTGGATGCAATGCTCAGCGACAAATCCATCGAAGCTGTTTATATTGCTACACCCATTTCCACACATGAAGAGCTTTGTACGAAGGCAGCGCAAGCGGGGAAGCATATTCTCTGCGAAAAATCATTAGCCTTGAACCCGCTACAAGATAAAAAAATCAGAGATTATTGTGCAAAAAGCGGCGTCTATCTGATGGAAGGCTTAATGTATCAATTTCACAGCCAACATCAGTTTGTTCGGGATATGATTACGAAAGGTGAGATAGGGGAGCCTCGGGTGTTTTATGCTTGGTTTGGGTTTCCACCATTTCCTTCCGGTGACTTTAGAATGCAAAAACAACTTGGGGGTGGAGCACTTTTAGACGCGGGTGCCTATGTAATCCATGCAGCCAAGAACTTCTTTGGAAGTGAGCCTATCTCTGAGCACAGAGTACTGCATCATGACAAAAACGGACTGGATATGCATGGCTCAATTCTGATGGATTTTGGTGATAATCAAACAGCCCAGCTTAGCTTTGGGATGAATAATTCATACAAGAATAGTTACTCAATTTGGGGCACAAAGGGTGAGATTACCGTACTGCGGGCATTTTCTATCCCAGAGCACTATATTCCAATTTGCAGGATTGTAAACCAAGGACTTGTGCGAGAATATCAATTACCGCCCTGTAATCACTTTGTGGAAGAGCTGAAGTTTTTTGTTTCGAGTACGCAGGGATAAAAAGTAATCAGGGGTCTAAGTGTTAACGCTTGAATGAAGTAGCTTTCACTTATCTTGGGACACAATTGTAACAATTACCACTTATAAATTCAATTCTATGAGGTGTTTATGAAACAATGTAGCTGGAAGCATGCAGTTTATATTCTTGCTTTATTGATACTGGTAGCTCCATACATATCGTTTGTTGTTATGGGAATGAATTCCTTTCTCCCAATAGGGGATGGACTTGATAGCAATCATCTTTACCTAAAACTTGCGGCAGACAATGCAACAAATTTGCAGGACGGATCAATGTTACTGCAGCCAGTTGGAGGAGTTCCCCAGCATAAGGGATCAGTCCCTTCGCCTATAAGCCTTCTGTTTTTATTGTTCAGCCCCTTTTGGGCAGACGTTCTAAATAGAGTGCTTATTGCAGTTATAGCTTTTATCTCTATGCAGATGTTATTGTTTTATCTTAATCCCGAAGCTAAGGATACATTTCAAGATTGGCTTATTTTCATAGGCGTATCTTTATCTTTTGGACTTTGTAGATTTTGGCCTTATGCGGGCATTAGTGTTGCCGGTTTGCCGCTGGTGTTTTATGCTTATTTGAGTGCAAGTAAAAATCCCATTAAATCGCAAATCATAACTATTTTGTATGCTTGGTACTCTAATCTAGCTCTTGTCGGAATTTTTCTCTTAGTAGTTCTTGGTGTTTTAGAGCTGATTCGAATAATTCGGCGGGAAACCAGTATCATGAGGATTGCGCAGATAGCAACACTATGTGTGGCTTACATGGTTTTCAACTATTCTTTGATGCAATCCGTGATAAACCCTATATTTGTAACCCATCGGAAAGAGTTTAATCTGGTCTCTTCATACAAGTCTATAGTCGCAGCAGCCAAGTTTTCCGGGCAGTTGTTTCTGTTTAATGGAGGTCATAATAGTGGCTATCCTTCAATCCCAGTTTTGACATTTATCTTCAGCAGCCTTGTACTACTCATACTAAGAAAGAGAACACCAAAGCTGTCCTATCGCTTTTTTATTGCTTATGTGTCTATATTAATTGTAACCTTCATCTTTAACAACAAGGCAACTGTAGCTGTACAACAGAAAATCCCACTTCTTGGCATGCTACAGCTACAAAGATTCTATTGGCTTCTTATTCCAATTCAGTACTTGCTTTTTTACCAAGCCCTTGTCGTCTTAAAATCACTAAATCTAAAGAAACTCGTCATTGTATTACTTTTATGCCAAACTGGCATGCTGTTCTATATGGATAATTTTAATACTAAACAGATGGTAAAAAGAGCTATGGGCAAGCATGTCCAAAACTTAAGTTACAATGAGTTTTATAGTACAAGTCTTATGAGTAGTATAAACAGCTACATTGGGAAACCCCAGAATAGCTATCGGGTGGCATCAGTTGGGCTATATCCAGCAGTTGCACTGTATAGTGGTTTTTATACAATAGATGGCTACTACTCGCGAGGTTATCCCTTAGAGCATAAACACATGTTTGGTAAAATGTTGGAAGCTGAGCTGGCGAAAAACGAAGTATTGTGGCACACGTTTAATGATTGGGGCAGCCCATGCTACCTTTTTTCGGACGATATCGATCGCAAGTTAGGATATAACGGTGGATATGTTCCACCTATTATTAAAAAAACCGATAATGTGGAAATCGAAGATCTTCAAATTGATACCACTATCATGGCTCAATTGAATTGTCAGTATGTATTCTCTGCCGTTCCAATCAATAATGCAGAACAAATAAAACTCCATTTTGAAAGGTACTTCGATAATGAACGATCACCATATAGGATTTACCTATACTCTGTTAAGCCAGCAGCATGACCAATAGCGATGTTTAGCGTGATAGTGTGCCGAGTTTTATCGGGCATTATAGTCCTATAATTTGCACGATTGAAGATTATTGCTGAGTTAAAAGCCTCTTAATGAAAGTTACTGGAGTTCACCAGTAGCCAATTTTAGCTGCTTGTTGGTGCAAACTTATGGGTTTGCACATTGGTTAATATGGGCAAACCAAATCTCCGGTATGAACGGGTGTTACACTAAACCCCAAAATTCATAATACAATTAGTGTAATTAGTGGATTAAATGAAAAAATACTCACCTATCATCGATTTCATCAGGGTTGTTTACCCCAATCGCGACTTCATCCCCCTGCATGAACCATATTTTGCAGGTAATGAAAAGAAATATGTGCTAGATTGTATAGAAAGCACTTTCGTGTCCTCAGTAGGTAAATACGTGGATAAGTTCGAGGAGATGATTCGCGAATTTACTGGAGCCAAGTATGCTATTGCCACTGTAAACGGCACGGCTGCTCTTCATATTGCTCTTCTCTTAGCTGGAGTTAAGCAAGGTGATTTGGTTATCACACAACCGCTAACCTTTGTTGCTACCTGTAATGCCATTTCCTATTGTGGTGCAGAACCCATCTTTGTGGATATTGATAGAAAAACCTTAGGTTTATCTGCCGAAGCTCTTGAAACTTGGCTATCTGAGAATGCAGAAGTACTCGATCTTAAAGCATACATTCAGAATGGCAAGAATCCTAAGCCTCGCCAAACCCAAGACAATTCCGGGGTTTGCGTTCTTAAGGGGACAAACCGCCGGATTAGTGCTTGTGTACCCATGCATACCTATGGGCATCCATGTCAGATAGACCGGATTGCAGAAGTGTGCAATAGATACCACATTTGCATGGTGGAGGATTCTGCAGAATCTATTGGTAGCTACTACAAGAACCGGCATACGGGTACTTTCGGTAAACTGGGAGTGCTTAGCTTCAATGGGAACAAGACTATCACCACCGGCGGCGGAGGGATGATAATAACCAATGATGATGAATTGGGCAAACTGGCTAAGCACATTACTACTACTGCCAAAATACCCCATCCCTGGAAGTTTGAACATGACATGGTGGGCTACAACTATCGGCTTCCTAACCTCAATGCTGCCCTAGGCTGTGCTCAGATGGAACTATTACCGGAGATTTTGAAGAACAAACGGCAAACTGCTGAGCTATACAGGGAATATTTCCGGGACATACCCAATATAGAGTTTGTAACCGAGCCTAAAGACAGCATATCGAACTATTGGCTAAACGTGATTTTGCTTGCAAGCTTAGCAGAGCGTGAGAGTTTTTTACAGCAGACTAATGAAAACAAAGTTATGACAAGGCCTGCTTGGATTCTTATGAATGAGCTAAAAATGTTTAAGGATTCTATGTGTGGCGACCTCAGCATTTCGCGAGAAATGGCAGACAGGTTAGTAAATATTCCCAGCAGCGTGAGGAAGACATGAAGAAACAAATACGGGTTTATCTTAGGTCATTTGAAGCAGATGACTACATTATGCTCCATAAATGGCGCAATGACGAGGAAATAGGACATTACTTCAGTGGCACCAAACTCTTTACTTCATCTATGAATGAGAAAAAATGGGTAGAGGATAAGGTGTTCGATAAATCCAGTGTAAGCTGTGCTATCTGCCTAAAAGAAACAAATGAATTTATCGGTTGTGTATTTTTGAACAGCATTGATAATTTGAACAAATCAGGGCATTGTCCCACTTTCATTGGAGAAAAAGAGCATTGGGGAAAGGGATATGCTACAGATGCAAGGATACTTATCCTGAAACATGCCTTTTTAGACAAGGGGCTGGAGAGGATATGGGCGCATGTACACGAAGATAATATTGGCTCCCTCAGAATGCTTGAAAAATGCGGTTATAAGCAGGAAGGGATACTTAGAAGAGCATCCTATGTAAATGGAGCTTATAAGAATTTTGTAGTACTATCCATTCTAAGAGAAGAGTTTGAACAAGTAATGCTAGATTACGAGTTTTAGTCCGAATGATTACATTTGGGCTGGAACAAGATTTCATATTTGACCAGTGGGCTAAGCTATTCAGGCTTCTCCCCCGGGATAGCAGGTCTCCTTTTTTCTCCCAAGAATACTATCGTGCCTACAATGCCGTTGAAGAAGCCGAGATAGAGTGCTTCTGGGGTTATAAAGACGATGAAAACTTTTTATTCTATCCTTACCTAAAGAAGAGTGTAAATTCTTTGGGTTACCATTTGGAAGAGGAATACTTCGATGTATCTGGTGCCTATGGCTATAATGGCCCTCTAGGTTTAGCTAAGGATGCGGATTTTGTAGAGCTATTCAACGATTCTTTGCAACGCCATTTTACTAAGAATAGGGTGGTTAGCGAGTTTGTTCGCTATTGCCCCATTACGAACAACAGAAGTTTTCATACATACACGCAGCAGTTTGATGTGCTGGATAACGTTTATATCTCACTCGCCCATGGTTTAGACTGGGTGTGGAATGAGTCTTTTGAATACAGAGTAAGAAAATCTGTCAGAAAAGGTGAATCCTATGGACTAAGTACCTCAATCTTAAGAGGTGCCGAGATATCTGAAGGCAGTTTAAGTACATTTTTCGAGAGATACAATTGCACCATGGAACGTAATGATGCAGGTGGTTTCTATTACTTTGCTTACGAGTTCTTTGATAGCATGGTTAAATCCATGGGAGAAATGGTGTTACTTGCTATAACATATCTGGGAGAAAAAGCTATAACTGCTGAACTGGTGCTTGTAGGTGGCAACATAGCTTTTGGTTTTCTGGGTGGCACTCTTAGTGAATTCTACAACTACAAGGCAAATACCTTCCAGCGCTGGGATCTACTTAAGTATCTCCATGCCTTAGGGGGGGAGAAATACTCCATGGGTGGCGGTGCTTCACGGGGAGATAGCATCTT
>JAVEUB010000236.1:0-4609 GCA_034005785.1 Cloacimonas sp. (SeqCode)
TGCTCTTCCGATCTCCACTATGATAAGGTAGGTGGGGGCAGGGTCTTGCGTTGTGCCAGCAGCATAAACATTTGTCATATAGGTTTTTATTGCTGCGGTGGTATTGGTAACAGTTCCACCCGTTCCTACGGTTGTAACTACAACGTTATAACCTTGTTGCTTTTTCCATGTTACAAATGGCTCAAGAGTTGTGGTATATGCAGCAGGGCACAGGATAAGTATTTTGGTGGGATAGCGAACCAGACTTGCCCGATCAGGAGCTTTCCAGTTCATAAAGGACTTTGCATATAGGTTGTCATATTCGTAAGAGGCTGTTCTATCAATCAAGTCCTTTGTGGCAGCCATGTCTGCGCCAACAAAGTTCACTTTTATATAAGCGTCATCACAAACCTTTATCTCTCCAGTGCTGGGGTTGTATTGGATAGGTTCGTAATCAAACTTAAACATGCGCACACCACGCATATAGCCAATTTCTTCTACTTTGAACAGAGTGTTATTACTCATTTCATTGCGAGCGTAAATATCATTCTTTATCTCGAAAGGCAGAAAATCTGGATTAGCGGATTTGGATACTGAAGCCTGAGCAGGAATAATCCTGTTAAGCAGCTTAGCATCGGTCTTGTTGATGGTCAATTGGTTCTTGGTTACAAACTCAAATTCCACCTTGGCGCCGATAGGTACAGCAATCAATTTGCTGTAAACCGGCAATTTGGGGGAACCAATTTGGTTGCTAAAGCCAAAGCCTTCGATACTTAGCTGATCAAATGCACCAGCTTTTGTGTTAATTTCTTCCAAGCTGAAATCCTGCAGCTTAAATTGAAGATCAAAACCATAATCTGTGTTGTTACTTAAAGTAGCCTGATTGCCGTTTGCGGCAAAATCGACCTTGCGCACGTTGGCGGCAAGCATAAGTGTGCTTAGTGATAACATTGCAAGTAGCAATATTAACAAGCGGTTGTAGTTGATTTTCATGTATTCTCCTGTTTAATGATATTCAGTTATGGAGAAGCATGCAACAAGTGTTCCCATTTGCTATGAAAATCAATCAACTTCAAAATTGCTTGCATTGGAGTGCCTGCGTCCTCGCTGGCAAGGTCTGTTGGCGTCTCGCCGACAGTATAGGAATAGCAGCCATTGCTACAGAGTTTGTGTAGAAACACTTACATTCGGGGTGTTCGGTGGTAAGCTATAAGCTAAGCAGGAACGGCGTCCTGCTCTACGGAATAATGCGCAGGATTGGCATGCTATGCTACAATTCGGATGCGAATAGCTTTGGCAATTCTGCGATCCAGCACATAACGTGCATCACCTGCAGCTACGATGATGTTTGGTTCGTCGGCGGCATTGCGAAACATGGATATCTGCGCACCCTGATACAAACCCCTTTCGATGGTATTCAGGTTTGAATTGCAGATGATAATGGCGTTTCCCCCTTCGGGCATTTTTTCCAGGCTGAGACAATCGCCCAAACCACAGGGGCACATTTTGCTGTTACGCCCAAGACGCAGGCCCCAACGGTGCATTCGGTCACGGTTACGGTTGGATAGCATGTTTTCTCCCAATTAGCTGAAGATTATAGTAAATCAGGGCAAAAAAGCCCATACAGAGCGCAATCCAGTATCCTGAGCCTCTGCCAAAATTCAGGCTTTGGTAAATCAACGTGGCTATCATCCAGGCTAAAGCGGTAAGATAGCCAAAGGCAAAAATAGCCCATTTTGCTCCATGTTCTTTAAACAGCATGGTTAGTGCCGCAGCGCAAGGTGAATACAGCAAAATGAAAACAAGATATGCTGTGGCGGAAGCCTTGCTACCAAAGGAGTTTAAGATGCTCCCAGCGTAGCTTGCCTTGCCTTTGTCGCTGGTAATAGGGTTCTGATACAGGCTTTGCATCGAACCTACGATGGCTTCTTTGGCAAACAGACCACTGATCAGCGCCACGCTTGCCTGCCAGTTATCGTGTTTTATTCCCATGGGGCTAAGCACAGGAGTAATTGCCCTGCCGGCAAGCTCCAAAATAGGGGTTGGGTTGCGGTTTTCACCCAAGGGTAACTTCACCACTTGCAAGATGTTAATAGCTATTATCACCAGCAGAATCGTTTTGCCAGCCCTTAGCACAAAATCCTTCAAACGGTGCCAGGTATGCAGCATAATGCCGTTGAAAGTGGGTACATGATAGGGCGGAAGTTCCATCACAAAGTTACCCGGTTCGCTACGGAACACGGTTTTCTTCAGCATCAAACCAGTTAGCATCGCCATGATAACGCCAAACAGATACAGCCCAAAAATCACCAGATCTGCATTGCCAGGGAAAAACAGGATCGCCAGAAACGTGTAAACAGGCAGCTTACCCCCGCAGGACATAAAAGGCGTTAGAATAGAGGCAAACACGCGGTCGCGGGGGCTTTCCAACGTTCTGGTAGCCATGATTGCCGGAACCGTGCAGCCCAAACCTACCAGCAAAGGAATGAAAGCCTTCCCCGGTAAGCCAACCTTTCGCATAAATTTATCGGCAATAAAAGCCGCTCGGGACATATATCCGGAATCTTCCAATATCGATAAACTTACGTAAATAAAGAAGATAGGCGGGATGAAAGAACCAATTGTGGCAATCCCCCCACCCAAGGCATCACTAAGCAAGAATTTTAGCCAGAAGGGGAAATGCGCTGCGGTTAATAATGCGCCGAACGTGTCTATAAAAACCCAGTTCAAACCTCTGCTGATTAGCATTATCAACGGTTCACTGGCTTTTACGGCAATAAGAAAAACCAAGTACATCACAGCAAAGAAGATGGGCAAACCGATCAGCTTACTAAGGATGATCTTATCCACAGCATCGGAAAACGTTTGTTTGCCAATTCTGTGACGCTTCACCACATCCCGCACCAAGCCACGCACAAAGCCATGGCGATCATCAGCAATAACTGCAGCAGGCTGTTGACCACGATGCTTTACTATGGCAGCTATCTCTTTGTCTATAGCGGGTTTAATCTGAACAGGCAGCCTTGCACTAAGCGTGGCATCACCTTCAATCAGCTTCACAGCAAACCACCGGCGTTGCATCAGTGAGCTGTAAACCTGATCGGTGCTTTCCAGCTTTCCCGGTTTAAGATCACAGCTTGCTGCAGGTTGCAAGCCAGATTCCATAGTTAAGCGCAAAATTGCATCCAGATGAGTTTCCACAATTTCGTCGTAATGAATGCAAGCAGGTGTACAGGGCTTAGCCAGATTTGCTGACGCTCTGGCAAGTAAAGAAGCTGTATCAACATGCTTATTCTGCATAAGCGGCACCACTTCAAAACCCAAATGTGAGCTTAGATGCTGCATTTCGATAGAGATGCCATTCGTCTCGGCAATATCCAGCATCGATAAACACATTAGCAGAGGCGCACCAAGCTCCATAAGCTGCACTGTTAAGTATAAATTACGCTCCAAATTGGAGGCATCCACGATGTTGATAATCAGATCGGGCTTATGGTTCAAAATGTAATTTCGGGCAACCAATTCATCGGGGCTACCACCGCTTAAAGAGTAAATTCCAGGTAAGTCGATTATTTCGTAACTCTGGTTCTGGTATGTACATAAGCCAGATTTATGCTCCACGGTTACCCCTGGCCAGTTGCCAACGGTTTGCCTGGCGCCGGTTAAAGCATTGAAAAGAGTCGTTTTGCCCACATTGGGGTTACCCGCAAGGGCTATTACAGGTCTATTTGTCATCTATTTGATTCTCATTTGCAAGTGAGCTGCATTTCCAGCAGAGTCCTTTGATGCTAAGCTGCACATCTTCTGCGTTAAAACACAAGGCTTTAGCTTGTTCTTCAATGGCTGGCATCAGGTTTTTTAGGTCTGATTCCTGAATAGTTCCGCACTTGCTGCACAGCCAATGGATGTGCTTGGGATGGCCATAAATGTGCTCAAAACGCTGTCCACCAGAGCTTAGTACCGCATGCTGCACCAAGCCTGCTTCCAGTAAAAGCGGAATAGTGCGGTAAACAGTTGCCAACGAGATGCCCTTGGTAACACCTTTGATGCGGGAATACAGCTCTTCGGCATTAAAATGCTCGTGTATGGCAAACACCACCTCCAAAATGTGCTTTCGGGGTGCTGTTAGTTTTAGCCCTTTTTTAGCCAGGAACTCGTCGAAACGCTCCTCATAATCTTTCATCTTATCTCCCGTATAATGAGAATCATTAGCAACAGAATTCAAGGGGCAGATTCTGTCAATATGTAAATGTGAGAAAGTTTTTAGAAAGTGAGAGCTACGCAGGGAGATTTGCAAAGTGAGAGGCTTCGCCAGTGAGAGCTATGCAGGGAGATTTGCAAAGTGAGAGGCTTCGCCAGTGAGAGCTACGCAGGGGGATTTGCAAAGTGAGAGGCTTCGCCAGTGAGAGCTACGCACTTTAGTGCTTCTCGCTGGCAAGACCTGCCGACATACTTGTAAATTCGCTCATGTGCATGTACTCATCAACACCCTTGGAGCGTGTTTGACTTATATTTTTGTTCCACATACTTTCATAGAAAACAAGATCCCTTCACCCACAAAAATATGAGTTAAACCGCGGATTACATGATAACGGGAATTAGCCAAACATCATGTACTCAACCACACCCT
>JAVEUB010000237.1:0-4607 GCA_034005785.1 Cloacimonas sp. (SeqCode)
AGATGATGACGATGTCTTCCGCCGCCTCACAGGGGAACTTTTAAGCAAAGAAGGGTATGCAGTTACGCCCGTAGCCAATGTGGAATCGTGCCTTAAAATACTAAATGAATCCCGCTTCGATATTGTGATGCTGGATATGTGTTTCCCGGCTCTGCAAGATGGCTTTGGCATATTGTATGAAATCCACGAAAACTACCCTGATTTGCCCGTGCTGATGATTTCTTGAAGCAGCCATATCCCCGATGCGGTGTTGGCAATCAAGCATGGTGCCACCGATTTTATTGAAAAGCCTATAGATAGCGTTCACCTGCTGATGCGGCTTAAACGCCTCTCAGAAGCCATCACCATGAATGCCCAGATGCACGATTTGCAGGTTTCGGCTATTGGCATGAAGGGCGATTCCCCCATCATGTACAGCCTGTTTGGCGAAATAATCCGTGCTGCCCAATTTGCCTGTCCGGTGCTTATTGGGGGAGAGACCGGAGTCGGCAAAGAATTAGCTGCCCGTGCAATTCACCGGCTTAGCAAGTATGCTGCCAAGAATTTGATCAGTATCAACTGCGCCTCTGTGCCCAAAGACCTGTTCGAAGCGGAACTATTTGGCTACGAACGAGGCGCTTTCACGGGTGCCAATAAAAGCCATAAAGGCTATTTCGAGTATGCGGATAACAATAATTTGTTCATGGATGAAATCAGCCAGCTACCTATGGATGTGCAAGCCAAGCTGTTGCGCGTGGTTTCCGAAGGAGAAATTCAAAAACTGGGGGGAAAAATCAGCAAAGTGAATATCCGCCTTATCAGCGCTTCAAACCAAAACCTGGCGGAGATGGCAGAAGCCAACGAATTTCGATATGACCTGCTGTATAGGCTGAATACCATCAATATCACGATACCTCCCCTGCGTGAAAGAATTGAAGATATTCCCGTGCTGGCAGATTATTTTGTTACAGAATTCTGCACCCGCAACGATATAGCTCCAAAATCTATTGCCACTGCAGCAAAAGCCTGGCTGTGTGAACAAGCTTGGCCAGGAAATGTGCGTGAACTAAGAAATACCATAGAAAGCGGGGTAATTTTTACCAAAAACGACCATTTGACCGTGGTAGATTTTACCACGGGCAAATCTGGACGCAAACTGAAACCTGGAAACAGCTCTTTAAGGGAAGTTTTAAGCAGTTTCGAGAAGGCTTTTATCCAAAATGTGCTAAGGGAAAACGAGTATAACATCCGCGCCAGTGCCACTCAACTACAGATGGATAAATCTAACTTGTTCAAAAAGATAGCTGCGCATGGAATCCGTTTGCCCCAGAAGTAATAAGCATCACTTAGTCATAAATTAGCAAACCGCTCACCATTAACAACGCAATTTATTTTAGTTAAGCACTAAACACCTCAATTCAAACCTTTTTATTCATAGCAGTCTTCCTAATACATTTCACTCGTGGTAAATATTACCACGATCAAGAATATACCATAACCGCAACTTACTGCTATTTAGCATGATACGATTTATCATCATTTGGCACGGATCCTGCGTTAATAAATATTACCCTCAAGCTCAACGTTAGGGGGGGCATTTTGGGGATCTGTAGGCATCCCCTTTTAGTGTTGGCGTGTTGGAGTGTTGGCGTGCTGGCGTGCTGGCGTGCTGGAGTGTTGGCGTGCTGGCGTGTTGGTGTGGTTTGTAGCGCAGGACGCCGTTCCTGCGAATCCAGAAGGTTGTAAGGGCTTAATTGCATGCACCCAAGGTTTGAAGGTTATGGCGTGTTCCAAGCTGCCAAGCTTAGCGAAGCTCTCACTTGCGAAGCTCTCACTGCGAAGCTCTCACTTGCGAAGCTCTCACTTGCGCAGCTTTGACTTGCGAAGCTTGACAAAATCACCCAGCAGGATAATCGTGGTTTTGTTAAATTTTACCTCAAGGATGAGGGTATGTTTGAAGCTCTCACTGCTAAAGTGTTTGCCACGGTTGTCTCGCTATCCATGTTCTTATTTTCCTCTTACACGGGGAATGATCCGGCTTTTCGTGCTTTAAATGCCAAAGCGGGGGTTAGTTATCTGCAATTTAGGACTACACTTGTAGCTGCCTTCGATAACGATTTTCCCGATGTGTTTAAGAGCGGAGCAAGTATCCCGGTTGATTTTACCTTGCAGATTAAAAGCGGTAATAAAATCCGGCTGGAACGCAAGTATCAAAACAAGGTGCAATATAACCCCAGCACGGGCATTTACTATGTGTTTATCGCTGGTATGAATCGTAATCTGCAAACCGAATCGTATCAGCAGATGCTAAGTGCTATTTCCGGATTTGAGTGTTCTGTGCCCTACGATAGTGCTTGGGGAAAGGTTTCTGTGCATTTGGAGGCAAAACTGCCCACGGTGCGGTTTCAACAGATAAATAAAGCGGTTGATTTAATGGTACTTTGGCGTTATCAACGCCCCTCTATAACCACATACCTGAATCTCTTAGCGGCAACATAAAGGAGTTATTGTATGAAAACCCCTGCATTTGGCATCAGAACCTGCATCTTAGTGCTCTATTTAATCGTTTCTATCGGAGGTTTAATTGTTTTAAACCGAGTGTTTCAAACCAATCAACAGCAGATCCAAAACGCCATGGGAAGCCTGGAGCTAAGCGAAGACCTGCGTCAGATACGGTTTTACAGCCATGAGGATTCACTTGAGGCGGCTAAAATAATGCAGAGTTTCGCCCAAGCCAAAGGGATTGTTAAGCTAAGCCTAAGTGAATCAAGATTTTATGCAGCACTAACTTTACTAATCATCATTGTGGTTTCCAGTGTTATTTTTGTGGTGGTGCTATCGCGTCTCAGTAAACCGCTCAGGGAGCTAAAAAACGCTACAGACCAGATCCGTGCGGGAAATTTCAGTGTGCATTTGCCGGAAACAGGGATTCACGAGATGAAGCTGCTGAAGAATTCGTTCAATGTGATGTCCCGCGAGCTGGAAGCAGTGCAAACGCGCTTGCTGGTGGCTGAGAAAGAGATGATCTGGAAAGATTTATCTCGCATCCTGGCGCATGAGATTAAAAACCCTTTAACCCCGATCCAGCTTGCTGTGCAACGTTTGGAAGAACGCATTGATACAGATCCGGGAAGCGTAAGTAAGATATTGAATGAATCCCTGGACATCATTAAACAGGAAATAGAAAATCTGAGGCTCCTGGCACAGGATTTTTCCAGTTTCGCCAAGGTTAGCAAGGCACAAGGCGAAAGCTTCGATCCCGCCAAAAGTATCAGCGAAATCTGCAAATCATACGCCGCGGATTACAATTTAGCGCTGGATTTGCAGCCAAACCTGGTTATATCCTTCGACAAAACGCATTTTTACCAGATAATCACCAATATCTTGCAGAATGCTATGGATGCTTCCGACGCTGAAAAACCGATTGCGCTAAGCCTGAAACGCGATAAAAGCTATGTTGTGCTTAGCATCAAGGATTCAGGCAGCGGAATTGAGCCAGAAGACCTTGCGCGCATCTTCGAGCCTTATTTTACCCGTAAAAGCAAGGGTACTGGTTTGGGATTGGCTTTGGTGAAAAAACTATGCGAAGCCAATGGAGCTATCGTGCGGGCAAAAAGCAAGATCGGCGAAGGCAGCGAATTTACCCTGATTATCGAAGAAGGCAACTAAATGAAAGTGCTGATTATAGATGACGAAAAGAACATCTGCCTAAGCCTAACGCAGATTCTGCAGGACGAAGGCTATGAAGTGCAGAGCTGCTGTAATGGAAAAGAGGGGCTGGCTATGCTGGAAGAATTTGATCCCGAGGTGATCTTGCTGGATGTGAAAATGCCGGATTTGAATGGAATTGAAGTGCTTTCCCGCATCAAAAAAAGCCTTCCCGCTACGCCAGTGGTAATGATTTCCGGAAACAGCAGTATTGCCGATGCCGTGAAAGCCATCAAACTGGGTGCATTTGACTTTTTGGAAAAACCTTTAAGCCTGCCCAAAGTGAAACTTACAGCAGCCAAAGCGATCGAGTTTTCCCGCTTGAATCGCGAGTTTAGCCGCTTACGTGCAGAATTGGAACAAAACTGGGAAATGGTGGGACACAGCACAGTTATGCAAGAACTGGATGCGATGATCACGAAAATTGCGCCAAGCAATGCGAAAATCCTAATCCAGGGTGAAAGCGGTACCGGCAAGGAACTTGTGGCAAGATTGATTCATGCGCGTAGCACCAGACTGGGTAAGCCATTTATCAAGTTCAATTCTGCCGCCATCCCGCGTGAACTGGTGGAAAGCGAACTCTTTGGATATGAACGCGGTGCCTTCACCGGCGCGCAAAGCCGAAAAAAAGGGAAACTGGAAGAAGCCGATGGGGGAACCTTGTTTCTGGATGAAATTGGCGATATGGAAAGCGCAGCACAGGCAAAAATCCTGCGGGTAATCCAGGAAGGTGAATTTGAACGTGTGGGCGGCAATTTTACCCATCGCATCGATGTGCGCATCATCGCTGCCACCAATAAAAACTTAGGCGAAATGGTGAATAATGGCAGCTTCAGGGAAGACCTGTTCTATAGGCTGAATGTGGTACCGGTATTTACTGTGCCCCTGCGCGAGCGGTGTGAAGATATTCCGAGATCGGA
>JAVEUB010000238.1:0-4574 GCA_034005785.1 Cloacimonas sp. (SeqCode)
GGCTACGGGCGTAACTGCATACCCTTCTTTGCTTAAAAGTTCCCCTGTGAGGCGGCGGAAGACATCGTCATCATCTGCCAATAGGATGCTTATGTTATTCATTTCCGCTTCCTTTCAGCCAAAAAGTAACGGTAGTTCCTATTCCTTCTTCACTTTGGATGTCCATAACTCCGCCCATGGAATCCATAATTTTCTTAGTTTCAGGAATTCCAATTCCCGTCCCAGATTGGTTGGTAGTAAAGAATGGTTTCCAGATATCTTCCATATATTTAGCGGGAATACCTAAGCCGCTATCTTCAATTTCCACCATGATTCTACGTTCGCCTTGCGGAGATGTGCTTAAGGGGAATTCTTTGATGCAAACATGCAGCGTTCCCCCTTTGGGCATGGCTTCGCTGCTGTTGTTTATCATATTTTGGATGGCTTCTTCGAATCGAATAGGCTCGATGAAAGCCAGAACTGATTTCAAACTCCAGCTTTTAACCACCTTTACCGACGCAGGCAACGTGCAGCGAGCCAGGCAATGTTCCACCGAGGGAACAATATCCTGCAATTTAAGATCATAATCTTTCAGCTCCGTAAAACGCTGGAAAGCATGCGTAAACACTCGCACCTTTTCAATTTCATCCCGCACGATCCCATAATACTCCCGGTTTTCGGGCAAGGTTTTCGGGCTTAGGGCATCCAGAGCCAGAATTATATTCGTAATATGTCTGCGTACGTGATGCGATAAGCGCCTGGCAGTATCAGCCCAATGAATTTTATCGCTGATCGCGTCTGTATCGCTTACTGCTGGGCTAATGGTCATTATGTACAAGCAGCGTAAATTATGTATTTTGAAGATAGTAACGTTGTAAAGTGCGTCATGTTCTCCATTATTCAGCGTTTCTGTTACCTTTAGAATTCCCAGGTTATTCTCGATGAATCTACACAGAATTGCATGCAGATTGGGGAAGCAAAGCAGCAGATTTCGGCAGTGAGGATCAGCACTTTTTTGGGCAAGCTGGCGCATAAAAATGTTGCAAAATGCAATTTTATTTGCTTTGGTTGATACTATCAAGCCCTCTTCCAGATGGTTGGCGGTTTCACTCATGATATCTAATCTAAGCCTATACCGGTAAAAAACAAAGCCCAGGATAAGCAAAAGCATCAGGTTAATCAACGCAGCATAGCCAAAATACCACCGATATAAAAGAGTATAGAAAGGCAGCGAACTGTATCTGTAGTAACGAATTTCACGCCCGCAACCAATTGCCAGCAGGGGATCGGAATCATATCCAGTTTTAGTTAAACCAAATGTAACGCTGTTTTCTGCGGGAAAGGGATTCTTCATGCGTGCACGGCGAATATAGTTTTTATCCAGAATATCCAGATAATCATCATCGGTTTGCAGGATAATTTCCTTGTTACCATCCCGATCAAGATCTCCTATCCCCCAAATCTGTTTAACGTAAGCGCGGTAATTATGCTTAACTGTTTGCAGTTTATCATCCAGCACCAGCAGACCATTAGTTTTATCAGCCAGGTGCAGCTGGTGTTTATTTGAGGAATCCAGCACGTGCATGAATTCGGGAATTTGGTAAGATTCCAGGGTTGAAGATAGCATCAGCTTGGTAGAACTGGTAAGCCTTTTTCCGTTCCAGTTAAGGACTGAAGCCTCATTACGGTTTATTTCGCTACCCCAGGTGCTGTTAACGGCATAAATCTCTTTGAGGCCATCCTGGTTTTGGTCAGCCGTACCCAGATAAACATGCCCATAGCCCGAAAACTGTTTCTCCGTATATAATAACTTGCCCAAGGTAGATAGCACCAGGATGTAGCCATGGGCATCATCAAGGCCGTTTATAGTCTCGGACGTATTCTTGTAAGCAGTTGTCCCGGCAATGATTTCCTTGCTGCCATCCCCATCAAAATCGGCACACAGCACCGAGTTTAGATTGCAGGGGGTATCAAAGCGCCACTTAAGCTGGCCACTGTCAAAATCGTAAAGAGCCAAACCGCGGGGATTGGCAGAAAAGCCATCTATCATGCGGCAGAGCAATTCCAGATTTCCATCTCCATCAAGATCATCCAGAATCTCGGGAATGATCTGCCCATAATACTCAATTTGAGAGAGACGTGGCTGGATATTTACTCTATCAATACTCTCAAAGCTTTTATTCTCACGCTGCAAGGGTGTTTGCCAGATGAATCTGGCTGCATTTAGATACACTTTTTTCTTATTGTTGAAACTGTAAAACATCCAGCGGCTGTTATCACGCTGATCGGGAAGAACTTTTACACTGCGGAATGGCTCTGTGGAATTGGTTTGGGAAATCACCTTGCCTTTTTGATCCATAACATACAAAGCATGCAGATTCGGCTCTTGGGAATCCATCCCAATGAAGAAATCGTTCTCGTCTCCCTTCAGATCGGCAAAGATCCAGCCCTTTAGCTGATTATCGTTACGGTTTACCTCCACCAGCTCAAGCTGATGTGTGTCGATATGATTAAAATATCTACAACCGCTGATTAAAAACAAGCAAGTTATCCACAGTGCAACGTTTTTTTTCACTTCATCTCCCCAATTTATCCGATGTAGGTAACGACTATTATAGGGGATATAATTGTCAAGCTAAAAACTTAAGAGGTGAGAGGCTACGGCAGTGAGAGGCTTCGCCAGTGAGATTTGCAAATCTCACTGGCAAAGCCTCTCACCCCAAGCAATAGCATTTTTTACACAGTTTCACACAACTTTTCGTTAAAAAGCCGAAATTTCTCTTGACTTCCAAAGAGCCTACCTGAGATAATGCACGCAGGATAAAACTATCTAAGGAGGTTTAAGATGTTTTTAACCGGTGCACAACTAAAAGAGGTGTTCCTCAAAGCCAAACGCGAGCGTTTTGGCATAATGGCATCCAATGTAGTTTTCGA
Organism: Cloacimonas sp. (SeqCode); assembly: GCA_034005785.1. Classification (GTDB taxonomy): domain Bacteria; phylum Cloacimonadota; class Cloacimonadia; order Cloacimonadales; family Cloacimonadaceae; genus Cloacimonas. Next base: position 2,914 of record JAVEUB010000238.1, read on the forward strand.
CACTCAGATCAGGGCTATAATTCAGGGCTATGATGCCATGAAATCTGATGGTTTAATGCAAATGAGTTCCGGAGCGGTAAAATATGCTGCCGGAGCATCCCAAGATATGAATGCTGGCGCAAGGCTCATTTCCACCATGATTAAAACCTATGCTGCCCAGTTTCCTCATAGCGGAATAGGTTTGCATATCGACCATGCCACCCCAAATTACTTTGATTTCATCAAGTTCTGCGTGGAAAATAACCTTGTTACTTCCGTGATGATAGATGCTTCCAAAGAAAACCTGGAAGAAAATATCCGCATTACCAAGGAAGTGGTGGATTTGGCGCACAAACATGGCATCATCGTGGAAGGTGAAATAGGGCATATCAAAGGTACAGAGGATGAAATTGTCTCCGATACCGAGCTTTATACCCATCCGCAGGAAGCTTTGGAATTTGTGAAACGCACCAATGTAGATCTGTTTGCCGCTTCGGTTGGCACAAATCATGGTGTGTCCAAGGGTGAAAATATCGTGCTGAACCTTGACCTGATTAAAGAAATTGATCAACTCCTGATTAAAAATGGCGTAGAACGTGGCCTCGTGCTGCATGGCGCTTCCGGGCTTACAGACCTGCAACAGATTACTGCCATCGCCAATGGCGTAGTGAAGATTAATAAGGACACCTGCTATCAGATGGATATGGCGGGCGCAACTCAGGCCTATTGGGAAAAAGAAAAGTACGCCATCGTCTGCCCACCTGATGTAGATCCCAAGGATTACATCCCCAACAAAAGCAAGTTCGATCCCCGCAAATGGCTGGCTAAAAGCGAAGAAGCCATGCAAAACACGGTTATGGGATTCTGCAAAGTGAGCGGCAGCGCAAACCAAAGCATTTTATTATAAAGGAGTAAAATATGACAAACATTGCAATTAACGGTTTTGGACGCATCGGCAGGCTCGTCCTGCGCGTTATTTTGAACAATCACCCTGAACTTAATGTGGTAGCTATAAACGATTTAACCGATGCTGCCACCCTGGCATATCTGTTTAAATACGATAGTGTGCACAAGATTTTCCCCGCCGAAGTTAGCAGCGAAGATAAGTATCTGGTGGTGAATAGCAAAAAAATCCAGATATATTCGGAAAGAGACCCCGAAAACCTACCCTGGAAAGAACTTGGTGTGGAATATGTAATTGAATCCACCGGCCTTTTCACCTCCAAAGAAAAAGCTTCCAAACACTTGAAAGCTGGTGCGAAAAAGGTTATTCTAACGGCTCCAGCAAAAGATGATGTGGATGGCACAATCGTGATGGGAGTAAATCATAAAACCCTGAAAGCTACCGATGAGATTGTTTCCAATGCCTCTTGCACCACGAACTGCCTGGCTCCTGTGGCAAAGGTTTTACAGGATAAATTTGGGATTGTGAATGGATTGATGACCACGATTCACAGCTATACTAACGATCAGCGTATCCTGGATTTTCCGCACAGTGATCTGCGCCGTGCCCGTGCTGCTGCTATGAGTATGATTCCCACCTCTACAGGTGCCGCTAAAGCTATCGGACTGGTGATTCCGGAACTGAAAGGAAAGCTGGATGGCATCGCAATTCGCGTTCCTACACCGGATGGTTCATTGGTAGATCTTTGTGTAAATCTGGAGAAGGAAGTTACCAAAGA
>JAVEUB010000239.1:0-4568 GCA_034005785.1 Cloacimonas sp. (SeqCode)
CGTGTGCTCTTCCGATCTTGTATCTTTGGGAGAAGGCAATAGCGCAAAATCGAACCAAGAGGCAAAATTGCGTTCAATACGCTCAAAATCCTCTTCAGCTGGCAAACCGGAAACATTGATACTGGTGCTTAGCATTGGCTCGCCAAGGTTCGCCAGGAAAGCCCTTAGGGTGGGGTCAGATGGAACCCGGAACGCAACCTTGCCATCAACGGCTATTTCTTTAAACTGAGGATCATTATAAGGAAACACCATGGTGATGTTCCCTGGCCAATATTGATTCAGCAAATGCTTCATAGCTGGAGGAATCAATGCACTATCCAACACCGATAGATCAGGAATCAAAGCAATCAACCCCTGTTTTTCAGGACGCTGTTTAAGCTTGCGAATCCGTTCAATAGCCGTAATCGACGATAATCTACAGCCTATCCCCCACATCGAACCAGTCCAATGTAAAATAGTGGCATCGTGCAAAGGGTTTTTAGTAACAATCTTTTCCAGTTTGCGTAAACTGGGATCTCGCAATACTTGCATAAAAAACTCCTTATTCCAAATAGGGCATGGGATTTATGGCTTTGCCATCCTTGCGTAACTCAAAATGCAGAGAAGCTTCCGAGGCAGAGCCGGTAAGTCCACTTTTAGCTATAGACTGTCCACGCTTCACTTTAGCGCCTTTGCTTACTAAGAGTTCACTGTTATAAGCATATAATGTAAAAAAACCATTCTTATGGTCAATGATAATCAATTTCCCCTGTCCGCCATAACGATCAGAGAAAATTACATCGCCATCATCGGCTGCTACTACATTAGTGCCTTCTTTGGCAGCAATATCTATGCCGTTGCTAACCACGCTGGTGCCGTAACTTCGGGTTTCTTGGCCAAAACTGCGAATTATTTTCCCCCGCAAGGGCCAGGATATTTTCTTGCCGGTAAACTTGTAGCTGGAAGGTTCTTTACCTTGTTTTGCCATTAGTTGATTAACTAAGTTTTCCAGCGCAGAGCTATCTTTTTTCAGTTTATCCACTTTAGCTTGCAGCTTTTTCTGTTCGGCAGTTAGCTGTTTATTCTGGCTGGCCAGATTCTTTATTTGTTTGTCGTAGGTTTTGTTTTTAGTAGCTTCGCTGCGAACGCCTCGAATCACTTTGTTAGCTTCGGATTGGTGTAATTCACGCGTTGTCGTTAGCGAAACACGATAACCGGACAGGATGTCTATCTTGCGTCTGCTACCTTCAATGAATGATTTCAGATAGCGGTGATCTCTGTGTTGGATATTCTGTTTGCGGTATGATCTATCCACCCGCAGAAGTAAATCCAGCTCGGCATTTTGCTCTCTGTGCATATCCCCTAAACGCGTTTCAGCAGCTTCCAAACGCTGCTGAACAGATTTCAGCGAATCGCGGATCACCACTTCTTCGGATTGTAATTTTTTTAAGTTATCCTCGGTTCGGCGTTTTAAGGAAGAAGTGCGCTGAATATCACTTTCAGTTTTCTTTTTCTTGCTTTCTGTTTGTTTCACTTTTTGTTCAGTGCTTTCCAATTGTTTTTGCACCTCGCGCAGTTGACGCATTTTGTCGTCTAACTCGTCGGCACATAAAGACATGGATAGCAGGCATAGCAAGATCATCAACATATATCGGGGCATTATTCTCTCCAAATTCTGGTTCTTTGGTAACAATTTTTCATAGGCTGCTTATGTCAATGCGTTTTTTTGTGTTCGTCCCTGCTCGCATTGCGCCACCAATACGGGGCTATTAGGCGTGTCACCCTTATTGATGGCGTATTGGTGGCATAATAGCAGCAAGAACCGAACAATTATCATTGACTAAATCTCGGCTTTTCTTTTTTTGTGAAAGCAAAGAAAAATTAAACACTGGAGGATCAATGAAACAGGCCGTTGTTGTTTGCGCTAAACGCAGTCCCATCGGTAACTTTGGGGGAGCATTTAAGGACATTTCCGCGGTTAATCTGGGAGTTACCACTCTCAAAGCCATCCTTGCCGAAAGCGGAGTAAAACCGGAAATGATCGAGGAAGTAATTCTTGGAAACGTTTGTGGATGTGGTTATGGACAAAATATTGCCCGTCAAGTTGCCATTTATAGTGGTATTCCGGACACAGTCCCTGCCTACACTGTGAATAAGGTGTGCGGCTCAGGTATGAAGGCTGTAGCCCTTGCTGCACTTATGATTGCCGCTGAAGAAGCGGAAATCATTATTGCCGGTGGCACAGAAAACATGAGCCAGATTCCTTATGCCTTAATGGATGAGCGCTGGGGTGCCCGTATGGGTAATAAGAATGTGGTGGATCTGATGATCCGCGACGGACTTAGCGACATTTTTAACGACTACCACATGGGGCTTACCGCCGAGAACCTGGCACAGAAATACGCACTTACCCGCCAGGAACAGGATGCCTTTGCCGCCCATAGCCAAAATAAGACTGAAAATGCCCAAAAATCCGGAGCATACAAGGACGAGATCGTGCCTTTTATCATTCCTCAAAAAAAAGGTGATCCGCTTGTGATTGATAAAGACGAAATGCCCCGTGCTGGCGTAACTGCCGAAAGCCTTGGCAAGCTGCGTCCCGCCTTCAAAAGCGATGGCTCGGTTACCGCTGCCAATTCCAGTGGGATTAATGATGGAGCTGCTCTGCTACTTATCATGAGTGCCGATAAAGCGAAAGAACTTGGTCTTGAGCCGCTCGCCACTTTTGTACAAAGTGCATCTGCGGGCGTGGATCCTGCTATCATGGGCTTTGGGCCAGTCCCCGCGATTAAAAAAGTGCTGAAGAGAAGCGGCTGGAACCTGAGTGACATTGAACTGGCAGAACTGAACGAAGCTTTTGCCGCACAATCTCTTGCTGTATTCAAAGGTCTGGAAGATGAAGGCTTGGGCAAGCTGAATCTGGATATCGTGAACGTTAATGGCGGCGCGATTGCATTGGGACACCCAATTGGTGCCAGCGGAGCACGGATAATAGTAACCCTGCTGCACGAAATGAAACACCGCAACTTGCATAAAGGGCTGGCTTCATTATGCATTGGTGGCGGAATGGGGATTGCCAGTTTGTGGCAAAGATAGTAAAAAAGTGGTGAGTGAAAAAGTGGAAAAGTGAAACCCATAGAAAGTTATGGAGCTTGTATGAGCAAATTATTCAGGTGCCGCATCTTGTCTATAAGAAACAAGCCCAACACTCTAACTTCAAAACTTGTTACACTTTTTCACCCTTACACCTTTTTACTTGATACAAGAAAGCTAAATTTATAGGAGATTAATAAAATGGCAGATAAACTGAAATTAGATAAAAGCATGGCACTTTTTGCCGAAGCTCAAACCCTTGTTCCTGGTGGCGTTGCTGGAATCAGACGCCCATACAATTTTGTGCAGGGTGAATACCCTATTTTCTTCGATAACGGCAAAGGTGGAAGAATCACAGACGTAGATGGCAACGAATATATTGATTATCTCTGTGCTTATGGCCCAATTATTATTGGTTATCGCGAAGATGAAATTGATAATGCCGTAATAGAACAAATCCGCACCAAAGGCTTTTGCTTTTCACTTACTCAAGAAAAGCAAAACGAACTCGTGCACAAGCTAAAGGAAGTAATCCCCTGCTGCGAAATGGCTGCTATCGTAAAAACCGGTAGCGATGCTACAACCATCGCTATCCGCGTGGCTCGCTCCTATACCGGCAAAACAAAGATAGCCCGTTGCGGTTATCATGGCTGGCACGATTGGTGTGTGGAAGTAAAAGGTGGAATCCCCTCCAAGCTGTATGAAGACATTCTGGAATTCCATTACAACGATCTGGACGCCCTGGAAAGCCTTCTGAAAGCCAATAAGGATGATATGGCTGGCATTATTATCACTCCCGTAGGCCATCCCCTTGCTGCAGAAGTGGAAATGCCCAAACCAGGTTATCTGGAAGGTGTACGTGCGCTTGCCGATAAGTATGGCGCAGTATTGATTTTCGACGAAATCCGCACGGGATTCAGATGCAGTATTGGTGGTGCACAGAAGTATTTTGGCGTTACCCCCGATCTCTCTTCATTCGGCAAAGCAATGGCAAATGGTTATGCCATCGCAGCCCTGGTTGGCAAAGAAGAATTCATGAAAGTTTTGGCTGATAAGGTGTTTTTATCTTCCACCTTCTTCCCCAATAGCGATAGCTTGGCAGCAGCTCTTAAAACCATCGAAATCCTGCAGCGTGATAAGGTTCTGGACGTAATTGCCACCAAAGGACGCAAATTTACCGCAGAACTGGAAGCTGTTGCCAGTGCTTCAGGCATGCCTGTGCACATCAGTGGCTCACCTTGGATGCCTTTCATCACTTTCCCCAAAGACGAAACAGGCTTGTACAAGAAACTCAGAAATGAATTCTACACTCAGCTTATCAGGCGTAAAGTATTCTTACAACCCTACCACCATGGTTACATCTGCTATCGTCATACCGATGCCGATTTAGCCTATACTGTAAATGCCGTGAAGGAATCCCTTGCCGACCTGAAGCCCATGCTTTAAGGCAGAGATAAGTGGCAAAATATATTTTCGTGATGGGTGGCGTACTCTCT
>JAVEUB010000014.1:0-19498 GCA_034005785.1 Cloacimonas sp. (SeqCode)
ACTTAAAAAATCTGCGATAGAGAGAAATGAAGATAACGCCACTAACTTTAGCAGCAGATTTTTTTGAGTTAAAACGCGGGCTATCAGGATATCCATATATGTTGAACGAGCCTCAAACAAACCCTTAGCACTCACATGAGAGCCACCACTATGTACTCCGTATTGAACACATATCAGACAAACCGACCAACCTGAGGATGAGGCTAAAAAGCTATTCTCAATCCTCAAAGTTAAGGTCTCGAAAAACCAAATCGTAAGCAAAGTAAAAGTGTAGAGTTTAGTGCCTAAAAAAATGGCTTGGCTATATAAATCAACATGTTAGCGTAAAAATTGCTCAAGTTCGGTTAGCGCTGTTGAAAATATATTGTTGCAGCGCAGCAGATTAGCTATTGAGTCGTGCTATTTTACAATAAATGTTTCAGATATCCCTTGACAATATGAGTACCTGCTCATATTGTGCCTATGGAGTTAAAAATGGCTAGAATTAGTGAAGCAGAAAAGATACAAAGGCGGCTTACCATATTGGATGCTGCCATTTCCTTGTTTTCCCAAAGGGGATTTCATGGAGTGAACACGGCTGAATTGGCAAGCAGTGCCGGAATAGCCGAAGGTACAATATTCAGATACTTTAAGAGTAAAGAAGAACTGCTGATTTCCGCCTTGATTCATGTTATGGCGAAATTGTTAGAAGAGTTAAAAAGTAATGATCTTCCCAATGAGCACGTTTCCAAGCGGTTATCAAGGTTTATAGACAATCATCTGAAACTGATCAAAGAAAACCCTGAGTTAACCAGATTTATCACTATTGAGCTGAGGCAAACACCTGAATTCATGAGACGCTATCCCAACTACAATCCCCTTGCAGGTTACTTAGATTTCCTGCGGGAAATTCTGTTCAAAGGGATGGAACGAGGTGAAATACGAGCAATCAACCTGGAATCATTAGTCTCGATTATATTCGGTACCATAGATTATGTTATGGCTACATGGCATATTAGCGATGCACATATAGAACTGGAAAAGACTATTTTGGATTTACGTGAGATCATCTATAATGGTGTTAAACCGGAGGGAAAATGAAACCCACTAATATAATTCTACTAATGATATTCCTGCCTATGCTTTTGCTGGCAAAGCCTTTGTCTCTGGAACAAGCAAGGCAGTTAGCTTTGCAGACAGACCATGATTTGCAATCAAGCCAGGCTCAGCTTACCGCAGCAAGTGAAGAACGTAAAGCTGCTTTTAGTTCATTTTTACCGTCTGTTGCTTTGGAAGGAGGGTTCAGATGGGATAGTGATCTTATTCATTATAATACTGGGTTGCAGCAGCTTCCGATCTATGACTTTTCCGCAGGCTATCCGCAATTAGTGCAAACTCAGGTTGCTCTATGGCAAATTGATCAAAATTTGGGGCAGCAAACTAATGCGGAATGGGCTTTGAAGGCTACTCAGCCTTTATTCACCGGTGGGAAGATAATGCGGAATTATCAGATCCATACAGGATTATTTGAAATAGCTCGGCAACAAACAGATCTCAAACGCCAGACTACCCTGATTGGCGTTGATGAATCATACTGGCGAGTAGTGGAGCTGCAAGCTAAGGTGCAATTGGCAATGCAGTACCGTGCTTCCGTGCAAACCCACCTTAATGATCTTGATAACTACCTTAGTGCAGGGCTTGCAACTAATAACGACTTGCTGAAAGCCAGAGTTAAATCCAGCGAAGCCGAGCTAAGCCTTTTGCAGGCACAGGATGGATTAACTCTTGCTATGATGGATTTATGCCGTAGAATTGGTTATGAGGGTGATCTGGAACTTGTTGACAGCTTGGAAACAGCAGTAGAAATCCCCGATACAACTGTTCCGCCAGAACAGCGCTCTGAACTTGAAGCCTTGAATCAGGTTTGCAAGATTAACCAGAATATCTTATGGATAAAAAAAGGTGCCTACTTACCGGAAATCGGCTTGGAGGCGGATTACAAATTTACTCGCCCAAATCCCTACAACAGCTTTAAAGATGAGTATGGAGATGTATGGCAAGTGTACTTAAAGTGCAGATGGGAGCTTTTTGACTTTGCTAAACGCAAACAAGAGATTTCTGCTGCCAAGTCTAAGGTTGAATCTGCCAGATTGACCTATAACGATGCAAAGGATAAAATAAATCTGGAGATTATGCAGGAACAATTGCGGTTGCAGGAATCATTACGCAGAATCGAACTAGCAAGGGTAAACTTGCAACAGGCTGATGAAAACCTTAGGGTTACTACAGACATGTTTCATGCAGGGGTTGTAAAGAGTTCAGATTTGCTTGATGCTGAAACCCTTTGGCTACAGGCAAGCAGTAACTTGATTGAAGCGATGACCACACGCAATTTACAAACAACACGATATCTGAAAGCCAGTGGCAGGCTTTAGGGAGAGAATTAAAATGGAAAAAATACTTACCAATAAGAAGCTATTACTAATACCGCTTGCGATGCTTATTGCAGCAATAATAATGATCAGCTGCGAGAAAAACACACCCACCAATGTTGTTAGTGGTGAAGTTGAAGTAAGAGAAGTAGATATTGCCAGTAAGATTCCGGCACGTATAGACACTATTATGGTACGTGAAGGTGAATCTGTGGTTAATGGTCAGATTCTGGCAAGGCTGGCAAGCCCTGAAATAGAAGCTAAAATAGGGCAGGCTAAAGCTGCTGCAGAGGCAGCCAAGGCATTACTTGAAATGGCGATCAAAGGAGCCAGAGCTGAAGATATTGAAGCTGCCAAACAAACTTATGAAGCAGCTAAGGCGCAATATAACCTTGCTGATAACACTCTTCAGCGCATCAGCGGACTTTACGACAAGAAATCTGTTACCAGCCAAACTTATGATGAAACCAAGGCAAAATATGATGCTGCCAAGGCTCAGATGAATGCTGCCGAACAAATTTGGCTGAAAGCAAGAAAAGGAGCAAGAGCAGAAGAAATAAATGCTGCCCGTGATAACTTCAACCGCGCCAATCAGTCTTTGGCGGAAGTGCTGGCGATGGCTGCAGAAATTGAAGTTAAAGCTCCCCAATCTGGAGAAATAGAAAAGCAAATTGCTGAGCCAGGAGAAGTTATTGCAGCGGGATATCCGATAATTACACTTGTTGATCTTAATGACGCTTGGATTACCCTTTATCTTACGGAAGACAAAATGCCTGGAATATTTATGGGTAGGGAATTGAAAGCTGATATACCGGCTTTGGGCAAGAAACAGGCTGCTTTTAAGGTAGATTTTATCAGTGCTGCGGGAGATTTCGCCACCCGTAAAGCAGTGAAGGAGCAGGATGGTTTTGACCTGAAGTCATTCGAAATACATTTGCGTCCGTTGCAACCAGTGCAAGGTTTACGCGCAGGTATGAGTGCAAGGATAGCATTATAACATCATGTCTATTTGGAAAGCAGCCGTCAACGAATGGAAAACCACGCGCCTCATCTCAAAATGGGGTCTGTTCCTTATTCCCCTTACTTTTGCTCTGGTAGTTTCATCAGTTTACATCCATGGCACTTTGAGCGATTTAAACACGATCGTGGTTGATCAAGATAAATCCGCTTTGTCCCGACAATTTATCAGGATGACTGATGCTCACCGGTATCTGAAAGTTATTGCCACCGAGCAAGACCCTCAGTTAGCCTTTAAGATGCTGCGCCAACGCAAAGCCTATATGGTGGAGGTCATTCCGGTTGGCTTTGAAAGGAGTGTCCTGCAAGGAAAGCAAGGACGGATACAAATAACCCATTTCGGTGCCAATATGATGATTGGCAAGACCATGATGAAAGCAATGGCAGAGCTTACCATTGAACTGAACGCCAAGCTTGCTGCCAGAGGTTTGATGGCTATGCGTGGGGAATCTGCATTTACACAGCGGGAAACACCCCCCTTGCAGGTTGTTTATCACAACCTATATAATCCTTCCTATAACTATCTGTGGATGCTGCCTCCGGGTGTTATCATCACTTTGTGGCAGATGTTTATCGTACTATGGATGATAAATAGTGGGGTCAGCAGCTTAAAACAGAAACATAACCCTCAAACAGGAATCTTGGCTCGGATTATTAGCCCAATGGTGATCCCTGCCGGAGCAATGACAGCACATTATCTATTCTTTTTCTACATACTTTGTCCCTTGCTGGGGCTTCCGGTGAGGGGGGCTTTTATCACGGGTTTTGCTGCCTGGTTATTATTTCTGCCTTGTTGTATGTGTCTGGGACTGGCGATTGCATGGTTGTTTGAAGAGACACTGGGTGCGAGCATGATGGCAATGTCTATCACGGCACCTGCTTTTGTGTTCAGTGGTTACACTTATCCTTTTTCGCAAATGCCGCTATTTCATCGTCTTTTTGCTCAGCTTATGCCCAGTACCCACTATTTGCCAATGTTTACCGGATGGTTCTACCAAGGTTCTGCGATGCACCTTATTTTCCGATGGGGCATGCTTATTTACCTGCTGGTAGTAAGTGTGGCTGTGTATCTTGCCGGAAAATGGCGCTTACCAAGAGTTAATAATGTTTAAAGCTTTTCGCCGCGAGCTGCGGATGCTGCTGGGTGATCCATACCGAATGTTAATCACCATGATTGTGCCCTTGTTTTACATGACTTTTTATGGCACTGTGCTTTATACACCGAATGTAGAGCACATTCCCATTGGGATAATCAATCAGGACAGAGGAGCACTCTCGCGTAAACTTATCCAAATGTTCAGTGCTGATCCAGTGTTGGGAGTGAATTCATACTCTGATTTTGCCGATATGCAGCAGAATTTGGAACGCCGTACCATCAATGCTGGAATTATTATACCCAATAACTGGGAATCCACCCTTAAAACAAAGAAACAGGGACGTATCCAGATATACATCACTACTTCCAACTTTCTTGTGGCAAATGAAGCTGCCAAGCACCTGCAAACTGTCTGTGAGACTATGAATGCCGGCTTGGTGATAACTTCCTTAAAAGCAGCAGGTGTTCCTAAAGAATCGGCTTTACACAGGGTTCAGCCCATTGTAACATCGCTCATTTCTGCCGGCAACCCCTCCTACGGATATAGCCAGTTTGTTACTTTTGCCATCCTGATTCTTATTCTGCACCAGCTACTATTCATTATTACTGCACAATCGGCGGCTTATGAACACGAATCCAAGCGCAGCAAAGATATAAGGGCTAAAGGGGTGCTTAGCTTTTTGGCAGGTAAAGCCCTATTGTATGTAGGTTTGTTCATGATATATGGGTTCTTTACCTTAAATGTTGCCTTCCGTGTTTTTCATCTGGAGATGAATGTCGGGTGGCTTAGTGCGTTAGTGTATTTGTTCCCGTTCTTGGTTAGTATCTCTGCGATGGGACTGCTTGCAGGGTCATACATGAATAACCGCACCCAGGCACTGCAAATAATAGGCGCGAGTTCAGTACCCTTGATGCTGATTTCTGGACTGCTTTGGCCTTATGACCAAATGATCCTAATCTACCGCCTGCTTGCGTGGATATTGCCTACATACCCAATGATGTCCGGATTGCAATCTATGACGCAGCTTGGATCAACCTTATCTGAACAGTGGGTTCCTTTGTTAACCGGTTGTCTGCAAGCCCTATTTTGGTGGAGCTTGGCGATTTACCGCTGGAAAAAGATCAGCGCTCATAGCATAATAGTACCCTCCAAATAGGCTAAACAGGTATTAGCAAAGTAAGGCTTCTTTCACATTGAGGGGTTGAAACTTGAGTTTATGCTTTAAACATGCATTCCAATTTCTAGACTTATCTTACCTGCAAGCCGATCATTATCCACTCTTGATCTGACCAAGAGATCACCATGATTTATCTCGGTGAGATCATGGTCAGATCCCGATCGGCTCACTTTCGGAAAGCAAGGATTAAGCGAGAATATCTTTTAGCCGGTAATGCGTAAAAGCTTGTCTTCATATAGCCTGCGAATATGAGTCGTCATTGAAAAGAGAGCGTGGAGTCCTTGTCGCTGCTTTGAGTGTGTGGAGTCTTTGTCGCTTTACTTGCTTAGCGTAAGCTTGCTTAATTTAAATGGACTATAGGTTAGGAAGATGCTTGTTAAACTATGATAGCGACCTGGACTTCACTGATCCCACGGGAGATATTACATGTTTTTCTTATAATTGGATGATATCAGTGAGATCAGGTTCAGCAATGTTTCAGGAAGAGAAAAGCCACCCGGAGAGGCGATATAAATTGGTTCCCAAACAGGTCTGAACTTGTCTTTGTATTGCCGTAAGCCCTGAAGCCGATAGAACTGATTGCCATATTTGAAGATCAAAGAACCCAGCCTATGCCAGAGAGGGGCGAGTGCTCGGTTTTGCAAGCCGGAAAGCGGTGCCATGCCCAGATCGAACCACTGAAACCAGTTGGCTTTTCCCCATAGCATAGTTTGGATAAAAAGGTATTCCATCACGCTGGATTCAGTTTCAGGCAGGTAACGCATTAAGTCCACAGATATTTCGTCTTTGGTTTCGGTAATCCAGAGGTTAACAAAGGCGACAATCGCACCCTCTTTCTTAACTACTCCTACGGGAAAACGGCTGATGTAAGCATCGGAAAAGAAGCCCAAAGAGAAGCCCTTTTCCTTGGCATGCTTGTCTATTAGCCATGCATCGGAAATCAACTTTAGTTGGGGTAATATTGCAGGGATATCCGGTGGGGTAACTATTTCAAAGCTGCAACCACTGGCTTCCACAGAGCGTATTGTTTGGCGGCGTCTTTTGTTTTCAGGATTTGCCAAGTTCATATCCGGTAGAAACACACGAGCTGTTTCACCAATCTTAATAAGCGACAGCCCCATATCCAGATACAAATCCAAGTTGTCGGTAGTAACCTCATAGAAAACTACCTTGCCACCATTGCGGTCGCAGTATTCCCTGAATTGCCAAGCAAGTTCACGGATGTCTTCTTCTTTGCCAACGGGATCGCCCATAACGACCCAGCTTTTACCTTCCACGGCGTACATAAGCAGTGCAGTTTGCTGCTGGTTGATAAAAAACCGTTTATCGCCTAAATAGGCAAGGTTGCTGTATGAATGAGAAGAAAGACGCAGAATACTATCCACAGTTGCCTGATTGTAAGCTTCAATATCTTTGGGATTAGAACCCTTTAACAGCCTTAGAAAGCTGTATAGGGAGATGAATCCCACCATGCCGACAGTCATGCGTAAAAACCGTGAAGCGTCGCCATGCAGGCTGAATTGCCACCATAACTCAGTTGAATACTGCACATGCTTGTAGGAAAACAAGCCCAGCCAGACGGTTGAAGATACTGCAACGATGATGGATAAATACCATGAAGCGGAAAAAGGCTGGTCTATAAGGTTAGACCTGCGGTAAAAGTGTTTCTGGCAGGGAATCAAAGCAAGCAGCATCAGGCTGAGGATAGTGGCTTCTTCATAATCATAACCCTTTAGGATAGAGATTAATACACCCGCCAGCATGGCAAATATGGTTAGGTAGTAAGCAGAATTTAGCCTTCGCTGCAAGCCACGAGCAAGGAATAACAAAGCAATCCCAACTATGCTGCCAATGAAATGGGAGATTTCTATCACCGGCACAGGGATAAACTCTTGCATCGCAAGAAGCCTGTGCCTAAGTGCAGGGGTTGCATTTGAGAATAAGAGAATCAAGCCACCCAGAAAGGTGATAACCATAAATATCTGCGGTGCGATGGGGCCTACAATATTGTCGTAAAGCCTTGCCATCTTTGAAAAGTACTTCTTCTGGCGGATTATTTCCATTCCTGCAAATAATGCAGTAGCCAAACCCAGAGGGACAACATAATATATAACCCGGAAAGCCAGCAACATACCAAGAATTGTGGTCGAGGGGAAAAGATTGCCCAAAAGCAGCAGCATGGTGGCTTCGAACACACCTAAGCCACCGGGAACTTGGCTTGCTACACCCACGAACTGTGCCAGCAGGAAATAGCTTACAAAACTGAGATAAGCAATGTGGTACCCCGTGGGTAGCAAAATAAACAGTACCGTGGAAGCAAGAAACCAATCAAAGGAAGAAACAAGCAACTGCGCTACGCCTATGCTGGGTTTGGGAAGGTTAAATACCCAGTTGCGTATTTTAAGATCGCCGTGTTTCAGCATTATAGCAGTGTAATAGGTAGCCACAATCAGCAAGAAAACTACCCCAACCACCCTTAGAGACAGGAATGGCAGATGCAAGCCCGGAGGGAGAGGCATCGGGGCAATGGTGAACATCAAACCCGTAAGGAACAGAAAACCCAACCAAAGCGTAAAAGTGCAGAAAGCTACTACTTTGGCTACATCAAAAGCACCCAAACCTAATGCCGAATACAAACGATAACGGATGGCACCGGTAATCAGGGGATGCCCCATATTATTGCTAAAAGCATAGCTGATAAAGGAGGAAATCGAGATGCGGGAGTAGTTAATCTGATGCCCTACATACTTTATTGCCATAAAGTCATAGAACGTCATCACAAAATAGCTGAATAGAGTTAGCCCTACCGCCCACCAGATGCTTGGCAGGGTAATCCTGTGAAAAGCCTGCGAGATTTCGTGATAGTGGTATTGCTGCAACCTGCTGTGAATAACCACAAACACAAATGTAAAAGCAGCCAAGCTTATTAATACGCTTATTATTGAATTACGTCTTGTCTTTCTATCCATAGTTTCATAATTCGTGGATATAGTTACATGTCAAGCACAAAAAAGCCTCCCGTTGAGGTCGCTTTTGTGAGACTGTTCAAATTTATTAACCATATTAGGCTGTTTGGGCTGATATTTTTGGATAAAACAGGTCGATATCTCACTGTTTATGGTCAACCCTTGGAGAGTGGTTCATGCATACGAGCGAATTTGACTTAAAAAATCTGCGGTAGAGAGAAATGAAGATAACTCCACAAACTTTAGCAGCAGATTTTTTGAGTTAAAACGCGGGCTACGCTACCTTGTAAAAACTGCAAGCTTCGCGCTCTGCGAAATCCACGGTTTAACTCATATTTTTGCCGACAAAGACATCCTGTTTTTCTGTAGAGTTTGTGGTGCAAAAATATAAGTCAAACACGCTCCAAGGGTGGTTTATGCAATCGAGCGATTTTGACTTAAAAAATCTGCGGTAGAGAGAAATGAAGATAACGCCACTAACTTTAGCAGCAGATTTTTTGAGTTAAAACGCGGGCTACGCGACAATGGGCTATGATGCGGGCTATCAGACAATTGGATATGATGAGGGCTATCAGACAATTGGCTATGATGCGGGCTATCAGACAATTGGATATGGTGCGAGCCTATCAGACAATTGGGCTATGATGCGGGCTATCGTTATCCTGCAACCCACGGTTTAACTCATATTTTTGCCACCAAAGACATCCTGTTTTTCTGTAGAGTTTAGTGCCTAAAAAAATGGCTTTGCCATATATATCAACATGTTAGCGTAATAATTGCTCAAGTTCGGCTATCCAATTCTCTCTCCGATAAATCTGTACGACCATTGTGACAGGTGATACTCATTTGCAAGTTTGGGTGAGACTTTGTAACGCCCGAACTCCAGCACGCCAAAAAAAAGGCCACCGTGCGAACACGGTGGCAATAACAGACTTTGCTATAAATAGCTCAGTAGCGACTTAGCGTTGAAATCTGTTGCGATTGAACTCGGCTTTTTTTTGTTTGCGGCAGTCCGGGCAGCGTTGCGGCTCGTTCTGAAGACCCTTCTCTTTGTAGAATTCTTGTTCGCCATCGGTGAATACGAATTCTTTGGAGCAGTCTTTGCAAATGAGTGTTTTGTCGGCCATGTTGTGTCTCCTTTATTTTCGGGATCGAACATTCAGGTTTGAGGCTCTCCCGATAAAAAGGAATAGGCTCTTGGGAATGTTTAATCGCATCTGTTGTCATAAAGTACGCGTCCTCTTTTCTGTCAACACATATTTTTAAATATCGTTAGAAAGAAGTTTTATCCACGAAGTTAAAGCCATCAATCAGCATAGTTGGCACAGACACACTTGCAGAGGCAAGTTCACTTATACCAAGGGCTAAGATGCGTCTGGTTACATCATGGGGGATCTCGTTGAAGCGCAGATTATTTACCGCGTGTTTCACTTTTCCATTCTCGAAATAAAGCACGCCATCACGGGTCATTCCTGTCAATTCACCCACTTTGGCATCTACGGTGCGGATATACCAGAAGCGGTTGATGATTAAACCACGCGGCACCATTTGCATCATTTCCTCTTCGCTGGTGTTGCCACCGGGAATGTAAACGTTATATACACTGGAGGGGGTGCTGCCTACTTTCTTAGCCCAATAGCGATTGGTCGGCATGGTTTTTAGCACGCCGTTTTCCACCCAGGTAAATTCCTGGGACGCAACGCCTTCACTACTATAGGCAGAGGAAACCAGCTCTTTTCGGTTAAGGGTGGAGTACCAACTGAATTTATCGCCGAAGAAAGGCTTGCCAAGCTGTCCTGTGAAAGGTGTGAAGCCTTCGTCACTTTGGCGGCGGTTCATCATCCAGCCCATATACCACATCAGTTCTTGCAAGGCTCCCGGACGCAGGATCACCGCTATCTTTTGCGGTTCAAAGCTTTGCATTCCTGCCAGAGCTTCTGCTTGTGCGGCTAAACGCGCAAAATCCTTATCCAGGCTGAAACCCGCAAAATCCTTGGCGCTATAATCCACCTTGGTTTCCACGCTGCCCTTTTTCAGGGTCATAGAGTGCCCGAATTCAGTTTGACATTCCTGCCCCACAAAGCCGTTTTTGGTGAGCATAAATCTCTCGATATGGTGCTTTTCGGTCATGCCAGAAACTGTGGCACCCATCGCTTTAGCTTTATCAATAGAGTTCTGCACGATAGCCACCATTTGCTTGGGTTCCAGATCACGCGTAGCAGGGTCGCAATTGTCCACTTTGGGAAGTTCGGCAAAGGCAGCAGAAGCAAGGAATTCCGGGTCGTCCGGTGCCAGACGCGCCATATCTTCTGCGGTTTTAAGCAGATAGGCAAGGTTGGTTTCATCTTCCTGGTTGATCGTGCAACTGCCTGTTTTTGTGCCAAAGGACACTCTTAAAGTGATATCAAGTTTGGGACCCGCAATATGCTGCGTGATGCCATTTTGAGCAAAGCGGGTTTCGTGGCTGTCCTTGTTCCACACATGCAGGCTGTAATCATCTGCAGTGCAATGCTTCTTGATGTATTGGCTTATTTTTTCGATGTTCATTGGGAACCTCCTACACGGATATTGCGGAATCTTGCAGGCGCAGAGCCATGAGTCATCCTGGCACTCTGGCTGGGCTGACCCTTGCCACAATTCACCACTCCGAAAGGTCTCCAGAAGCGTTCATCACAGATGGCATCGCAACTGTTCCAGAATTCCGGATTGCAGGATTTATAGATTACTTTTTTTAGCGGACGGATCAGTTTCCCGTTCTTAATTTCCCAAAAGAAATCGCCACCAAACTGGAAGTTTACGCGGTGCTGATCAATCGAGAACGTGCCTCTGCCCTGGATGTAAACTCCATCTTCCGTATCGGCAATAAGTTCACCGGGGGTAAGGGGCTTTGTTCCTGGCATCAAATACAAATTAGGGATGCGGTTTATCGGCTGATCAAAATAATACGTAGCCCTGTTACAACCGCGCGAATAATCCAGCCCTATTTCCATGGCTGTATCGCGAGTGCTGCCATATTCGTTCAAAATTCCATCTTTGATGATGTGCCATTTTTGCCCGGGTACACCATCATCATCAAAACCATGCGTTGCCAAGCCTTCGCACAGGGTGTTATCACCCATGAAATTCACAATATTGCTGCCATATTGATAGTTCTTCAGCTTTTCGGGCGTGGCAAAAGAGATACCGGCATAATCAGCTTCCCAACCTAAAACCCTGTCCAATTCAGTGGGATGCCCCACGCTTTCGTGCATGGTTAGCCCCAGATGATTAGGGTCTAAAACCAAACTGCGTCTTGCTTCGGGACCCAAAACATCGGCTTTCACTTTCATCAGCGCTTCTTCGGCAATTTGCTTGGCTTTATCAATAAGATCCAGGCTTTCGATCCATTCCCAACCTATCGCCTTGCCACCTTCATCAAAGGTGCGGCTTTGGCTGTCGCCTTCATGCACCGCGGTGGCAATAATCATGGGATCGATAAACTGGGAAGTGAGATCCAGCCTTGTGCCAAGCGTGGAGGCAAACAGCTTTTCATCCTTGTGCATAATCAGATAGAAAACCGCTTGGCGGATGCCTTCATAGGCCATTATGGTGCGGTTCACTTCCATCATCAGTTCCACCTTTTCTTGCAGCGGAACATCGAAAGGATCGATCTTCACGGGTGTTTTGTAAGTGGCAATATAGCTGCGTTCTGGTGCCAGACGAAGTTTTTTGTCCTTGTTCACGGAAGCGGAAAGTGCGGCAATATCCACAGCTTTTTGCACCGTGGAGAGTAACGATTCATCACTGAACACGTTGGAATGGGCAAAGCCCCAAGCGCCGTCCTTAAACACGCGAATACCATAACCATGGTTAACTTCCGTACTGGTGTGTTTCAGGGACAAGTTTTGCAGGTAAATCACCTGATCGGTGGTTTTCTGAATGCGGATATCGGCATATTCAGCTCCCAGGCTGGTTGCCGCATTCATGGCAAGATCGAGGTACTTCATATAATCTCCTTAAGGTGGGATGTTTCTAAAACATGTTGGCCATTTTTACGATCATACCCGTAAAATAGCCGATGTAGATGGACATAAACAAGATTTGGGCTGCCACAAAGATCAGAGCTGCCCGGGCAAAATTCGTGCGATTGGGGTTAGCGCTATCATCCAGCGCCCAGATTATCAGCACTATCACATTTACTACTGGCACAATGGTGATTAACAGCACTATCAGCCAATCCAGCAGACGCATAACCGGGGCAGCGGGTGCTTCTGTGTAATCAAATCTACGCGTGGGAGATGCTTGTTCACTATTATATTCGTTCATATTTTTATTCTCCTTACTTGAGATTGTAAAAAAGTGAATACAACTAAAACCGCATTTTACACAAGGCAGGAATCCGTCAAGAATTTCATCTTACAGGTTGCTTGAAGGGCAGGTAGATAGAGTTCTTTACTTGGGTGCACGCATTGCCTTAGCATTGGCTATGCATTGTGGATGCCATGGACAATGCATAGCCAATGCTAAGGCAATGCGTGCAGGGAAGAATCATCTCCAGTTTAGCAGCAACAGGCTCACTATCAGCAGTAGCCACAAGGCGGCATCACGCCAGCCTACCCTCTTTTTCCAGAAAATTATATCGCTGATGATGCTGAAAAGCACTATACTTACAGCGACTACTGGATAGGCAATTGCGGCAGGAACAGCAGCCAGACCTTTTAGGAAAAACAGCGTGGAGAGCTGATTGGGGATACCCAGGATAAAACCATACAGGATGCTAATATAGGGTATGGAAACTTTACCAAGCAGGATGGCTAAAAGCGTAAATAAAAAAGCAGCACTGAAGATGATATACAGAAATACCGGTTCTGCTCCGCTACCCAGCTCTTTATAGATTTTAAGGCTGGCGTCCGTTAGCCCTGATAAGATGAATAAAG
Organism: Cloacimonas sp. (SeqCode); assembly: GCA_034005785.1. GTDB lineage: Bacteria > Cloacimonadota > Cloacimonadia > Cloacimonadales > Cloacimonadaceae > Cloacimonas. Next base: position 13,585 of record JAVEUB010000014.1, read on the forward strand.
CTAATACCCACAGCAGTTTATGAAGTTCTTTAGGGTTGGTTTTAAGGCCAAAGGCAGCCAACCCCAGCACGATGCCCAGCTTGTTCCAGACGGAGAGGCTTTCTCCAAACACAAGCACCGCCAATAGTACCGGCACGATCATCGCAATGCGCATTACACCCACAGATAAAGATAAGCCATTGGACACAATACAGCGCTGAAAAACCCAGAAGTTACCCAAAAATAATGCTCCGCACAGCACCCCAAACCAGAGATCAAAACCACCGGGATATGTGGTGTTTGCCGGTAAGCTGGCAAAGCTGTAGATACTGGCGACAAAATAGTTACCTAAGAAAACGGGCAGCATATTGATCTGCTTTTTGCGGTTAAACAACATGAGTAGATTGGCGATTAGTACAGAGCAAGCAATGCTAAGCAGTAAAAACAACACTGTGATTATCCTATCATCTTGTAAAGCATGGGGTTGCCAATAACCTGAGTGACAGAAACGGCGTAGTTAGATATCTCTAAAGGAGCTATGGTAATCGGGAGATTGCCCTCCCAAGAAGTTAAACATTTGTGCATTAATATCCCAAATTGCAACTAAAGAGGCGAAGTTTCGTTGATCACTAACCAATAATGCCCTATGCTATGCACAGCTTCGGTAAACTGGTTAAAATCCAGGGGTTTGCGAATATAGCTGTTTGCACCCAGATCATAGCTGGAACAAATATCTAACAATTCTGAAGATGTGGTAAGAATCACTACCGGTAAACGCTGCGTCCGTTCGTCTTCCCGAATCCGTTTCAATACTTCCAGCCCATCCAGCTTAGGCAAGTTAAGATCGAGCAGAATTAGCGTTGGTGGCTTGTTTCCCGGCAGAAAGCACTCTTCAAATAGATAATTAACTGCTTCCTGTCCATCTTCTTTAACAATCAGCTTGCTGCCGATGTGATTTTTCAATAGCGCTCTTTTTGTTAGCTCTATATCGCTTAAGTTGTCTTCCACAAGTAAGATACTTTTACTATTCATTATTAGTCCTCCAGATAAAAGAAGAAAGTGGCACCTTTTTCGGGTTCCGCTTCCACCCAGATATCGCCATCGTGACGGTGGATAATGCGTTGCACAGTTGCTAACCCTACCCCCGTACCAGGGAAATCGGTGGCTTTATGTAAGCGCTGGAAAGGGTTGAAAAGCTTAGTGGCATAGGCCATATCAAAGCCAGCGCCATTATCCCGGATGTAAAAAACGATATGGGTGTGGCCAGGTTTCTCACCGGCAAGATCTTTGCCTTCGCATCCGAATTCGATGCGGGCATGCTTTGTTCGCTGGGTAAATTTCCAAGCATTGCTAAGTAAGTTCATCAGCACTATTAGCATCAGGTTAGCATCTCCCCGAGCCATTAAATCTGGCGCAATAGAAATCTCAACCTGGCGTAGCGGTTCTTCTTCCCGCATCCTGTCCACAAGTTCTTGCGCTATCTTGGAGAGATTGAGTGTTTCAAGAATAATGGCTGCCTTCCCTACCCGTGAAAGCTTTAGCAAGCCTTCGATAAGCTGGTTCATACGCATGGTTTCAGAACGGATTCTGCGCAGATAATCGTCCGCCTGTTCATCCAGGCGCCCGGCGTAGTCTTCTGCAAGAGCTTGGCTCCAGCCCTCAATTCCTCGCAGAGGAGAACGTAAGTCGTGCGAAACGGAGTAAGAAAAAGATTCCAGTTCTTTATTGGCCATTTCCAGCAGGGCAGTACGTTCAATTACACGGTTTTCCAGCTGTTCATTTAGTTTCTTTAACGCATCATCGGCTTTGATTCTGTCGGTAATATCCTGTCCCTGAGCAAAGGTGGACAGCACAGTTTCTCCATCATGATCATAAATGTTAGCCGAATTACATAGAACAATCCTAATTTGGCCGTCTTTGCGCAGGATAGGCAGTTCCACAGATACCCAATTATTCCCTTGGGATGCAGCCCGTATTTTAGCCATGAAATCCATGCGGTTTTCTGGCGCGAACAGCAACTCGAGGTGTTCACCTAAAACTTCTTTTGCCTGATGCTGAGTTAAACGTTCAAAAGCATGGTTGAACCGCTCGATTTTGAAGTGGGAATCCCAAACAATAATGGGAGCATTGGCATAATCGAACAGACTCTGCAGGTATTCATTCGATTCATGCAACTCGTTTTTGGCGATAACTTCCCTGGTGATGTCATTATATAGTGCAACCACTTCTCCGGACTCAAGCTTCAGGACGTAGTTATCCAACCAATATTCCAGCTGGTTATCTATATAATTGTAAGTATCGCAGCGCTTTGCTATTCCAGTATGGCTCACTTCGAGAAACACATCCAGCAGTCCCTTTCTTTTAATCTCAGGGAACACTTCGCCAACTCTCTTGCCAAGAATATCAGCTCGCTTGCTTTTAGTGATCCGCTGTCCCTCCGGATTGATGTCCATGATGATGAAATCCTGTCCATCCTCAGTAGGTTGATACACTGATACGCCGTTACTCATATGCTCGAACAACTCCCTGAACCGGAATTCGCTTTTTTTAAGGGCTTCTTGCGCTTCTTTGTGAATTTGTTCGTCCTGTTTCTGCTGGGTGATATCCAGAATAGTATTGATAAAATACTGTGGTTTCCTGTCCGCATCCCTTTTTAAGATGGTACTTACGTCTGCCCATACGATGCTGCCATCCTTGTGCAAGTAGCGCTTGGTGAATCTGGCAGAATCCTGCTCGCCCACCATGATAGCATCCACCACATTCTGAGTTAGCGGGATATCATCGGGGTAAGTAAGCTCTATCCACCTGTGTTTCATTTTTTTAGGTGTATAGCCAAGCATATTGCACAAAGCCGTGTTTGGCAAGATCGAGCCATCCTGGAAGGTTATGGATTTACCAGCGCTGGAATAATCAAAGATGGCTTTGAAACGGGCTTCGCTATCTATAACCGCCATGTTTGCTTCAATATTTTCCTGCTCCAAAATGAGCTGTTGCTTCAGCCAATCTGCATCACGCTTGCGCTCCAGATAGCCCACAAAAGCAGTTACAGTAAGCATCAAAGCAAGGATCAAGAAAACTGATACCCAGATTCTGGGCAAAAGGCTATCGTACAATTCCTTCTTATCCACTTTGGCTACCATATACCAGGACGTGCCCATAACTTTTCGGGTGGCAGAAAACACCGGTATATCACGATAGTCATTCCCCGCGATGATAGCTTCCTTACCCAATACGGCAAGACTGGCTGGAAGGCGGGGGTTATCAGAAATTTTGAACTTCAGCTTTAAGGCAGAGTTTTTGCGATGCCTCAGCTCATTCAGAAAAACAACCTGATCTCCTTCCTTGCGGACTAATAATGTTTCGGCGGTCTTGCTGGGTACTGGCCAACTTTGCACCAAGGGATAGAGAAATTTGGAGGGATCAATTTGCAGCACCCAAACACCCTTAACTGCTTTGCTGTCTGCCCCCGTACCCAACACCGGGATCCAGTAAGAATATGAAATAATGCCGCTATCCACACCGTCTTTATCGGCATTCCTGTGTAAATCTGCCACGACTATCTTGCCGGAATCCTTAGCTTCGGTAAAAAACTTCTGGTGCATAGCCGAGTAGTGGGAAATACTAGCGGGAACAGATAGAACGATCTCACCTTCTGTATTCAGCAGAGATACTTTTTTGTAGTCTTCCTGCCCCTGATACATCTGTATCCATTGCAGTAGAATTGATTTATCCCTGAGATCCAGAGGATTATGTAGATAGGAGATTGCCAGCTCATTCATACTCGGAGCGTTCATAAGTTGCTTAGCATCCTCATCGCGTTCGTACACCCAATTGCTTATTTGATTCACTTTCATGTCCGCAACTGAAGCCAGCTCTTTGGCGGCATTGTTCTTTATCTGCCTTATTTCGCTGTACAGATAAAAAGCTCCGGTGCCGCCCAAAACAACCATTACAAGAAGAAAAGTGAATAGAGAAGAGCGGGGTTTTTTGCGTGTTGGTACAGCACCTATGCCTGAATTGTGCTTTGCGGCATGGGTCTCTTGCGGATCAGCTTTCTGGCTCTGCTTATTCATCATAATTCCTCGCTCTGCTATATGCGGCGAAAGGTAGGGGCTGTGTGCCCTTACTATACACAATATATATGATGCTAAAGTTTTGGCAAGTAAAATGTTGGGCGTGATGGAGTGTGGGCGTGTGGGCGTATTGGAGTGCTGGCGTGATGGCGTGTGGGCGTGTTGGAGTGTTGTAGGGGCGTTAGACCCTATGCCCGTACTGATGGATAGGGGCGTAAATGCCGGTGGCTAATCCCAAACCGCCTATCGTCTTGCAGCATCCATGCTTATTCCCGGATGGTTATAGTTGCAAGGCAACGATTGTGATGTCGTCCCTTTGATTTTCCAGCAGCAGCATTTGCTTAATCATGTCTTTGATCATGGTTTTTTGCTCCAGAAGGGGTTTGTGGCCTATTTCGCGGAGCATGTTGTGCCATTTTTCAGGGGCAGCATTCACCGTCATCGAAACCAGTGCTCCCGGAACCCCATGCCCCGTGCAATCTATCACCGCAAAAAGCAGAGAAGTGCCGTCTGAAAGCTCATTCAGCCAATAGAAATCCCCGCCCACAGTGTCCCTGGGTTGCCAAATGAGGAAATAATCTTTAAACAATCTGCGCAGTTGGTTTTCCTGCGGAAGAATAGACTTTTGAATAAGCAGCGCATAAGCGATAGACTGGGTCATGCGCAGTTGCCATTCCTGCAGTTCATGGGTGCGTTCTGCCACCTGAAGTTCCAACTGTCGGTTGTCTTCACGGTATTTGTATAAGCGCTATCGATAGATCAGAAAGATTAAGCCCAAACCTACCAGGATGTAGAAAATAATGGCATACCATGCCTTGTACCAGGGAGGTTTGATGCGGATAGAAATGCTTTGTACGGGTGTCTGGATGCCATTAGTCGCAGTTACTTGAACTTCAAAAACGAATTTACCGTAAGGTAGCTTAGCATATTTGATCATACCCTGATTGCCCTCAGTAATCCAGTCGTCATTATAGCCCAATAACCGATACGAGACCTGGCACAGCTCCGGGTAAAGAGGACCCAGGACACTAATGGGGATCTGGAGATGCCTTTGTCTGTAAGAGAGAGTTATTTTGCTTGCCACGCCTATTTTTAGACTATCGGAAACGAGAATATACGGAATATCAAGTTTCAAGGGGTTTTTGTATTCGTTGAACCTGTAAATCGTGCGGGACTGGGTGAATTGTTCCGAGCCTGTCACGCTTGATATCAAGGGTTTTCAGCAACAGGTGATTGCCTACGAAGTGAAATGCCTGAAAGAAGAAGCAAGCAACCAGTTAAAAATCATTAACGACGAAGATCGGAGCCTGATGCTTAAGGTGGATCTATCCAAAATAAGTAAAGACGAACTTATAGAGTTAATCAGGAAACTGTAACAGACTCCTAACTTACCTTCAAATAATCCAGCTTTGGTTACTTTGTATAAAAGCCATGTATCGTGAAACAAAAAGTGCTGCCAAGGTTGAGGTACATAAACAGATAGCTTAGGCATTATGAACTCCAAGACACACAGCTTTCAGCCAATCTCCAAGGTTAAGCACTCTATCTTCAGCTTTAGCGCAGCTTTCACTTTTAACTCTTAACGTGTAGGATTGGCGTGTAGGATTGGCATCCTACACAACACACTCTATCTTCAGCTTTAGCGCAGCTTAATTCTTAATTCAAACGCTAAGCCCCAGCCTCTGTTGCTGATAGCTTTTATCCTGGATATTCTGCCACCATACTTTATGGTTCAGATACCAGGCTACGGTTTTGCGGATTCCGCTGGCGAAGGTTTCCACTGGCACCCAGCCAAGTTCTGCCTGGATTTTTCCTGCATCAATGGCATAACGCAGGTCGTGCCCCGGACGAGATCGGAAGAG
>JAVEUB010000240.1:0-4552 GCA_034005785.1 Cloacimonas sp. (SeqCode)
ATCTCTGTCTGCGCCAGGAAGTTATCACTGGGGCTAAAAAATGCCGTATCCATAGGACGGTTGGCATAAAGCACCAGATTCCCCCCAGAATATGAATAGGGAGCTTGCAGGGGGATGGTAATGGAATTCGTTCCAATGGGGAAATTTGCTGTTCCATCGTAAACCAGAGTAAGCTGATCGGGCAAAATCCAGCCACCGGAAAGATCAGCGAGTTGCGTGCTACCCAGCCATATTTTAATTGGCTTGTTAGGCAGATCGGTAATAAAATTATTGTAGAACGTCAAGGCGGTAATATTTCCGAACATGCCAATTTCAGAGGGGTAATACAAGGCCTCAAAAAGGCTGTTCTTGAAATAGAATTCAAAGGGCACGCCTTCAGCGAGATCACCTGTGCCAATGGTTACAACAGCAATACCAGCAGGCATCACAGTGATATTCATCGGGGTAGTTTGATCGTTGCCGCTATTGGCATCTCCAGTCAGACCCACTTTACCATAGATGCTCATCGGGCCTTCAACAGTTGGTGTATATGCGATTTGCACGCTTCCGATCGCCCCGGCAGCAATAGTGGGTCCGGCAACGCTGGCTAATTCAGTGGTACCGCTCATTAGCTTAACGGTATAAGTGCTCTGGGCAGCAGTACCCCAATTCTGTAAACCTACTGTATAGTTGGTAACGGCGTTTACAGAGGGAGTTGAGTTTCCGGTGATGGTGGTGGCACCAAGATCGTCCGGTGCGATTAGTTCATAGCTTATGCCATCCACATAAATGCTTTGGTAGGTGGCAGTACTGGCGTGCTTGAAGGCTATGTAGCGTCCTGCACCTGTATATGGGGTTAAATTAACTGTATATTCATTCCAGTTGGCAATCGCATTCACATCCTGAACCGTCACAAAAGTGGCCGGATCGGTAGGATTGCTCATTACGCCAACCAGTAAGTGATAAGCAGCAGAACCTTTAGCCCAGAATTTTACCCGAATTGTGTTTACACTTAAACTCGTCCCGATTTGCGGGCCTACCAACAGCAGTTGCGCATCCAGATCTGAGCTGTTATACATGCTAACACAGTTGGGAGCGCTTTGGGGATTGGTTGTTACGAGGTTTACATAAGCATAAGTTACCGTAGATTGAACTATGGTTGTCCAATCAAACGGATAAGCAGGAGCTGTTACTGCATCCCAGTTCTGCGTGTAAGGCAAAGCTGTAACAGTAGGATCGCCATGCGTGGTAAAGCTCCACACAGGGCAGTTGGGTGCATCTCCATTGGCGTTAAAAGGGGTTACTTTCCAATAATAAGTAGTGGCAGGAAGCAGATTTCCGGGAGGATCGTAGCTATTTACCATACCCAGATTGGAGTAGTTTAAAATATTGGTGGGTGGGTTGTTTGTGCCCAAAGAGAGTTTGTATCCAGTGGGAACTCCTCCACCGCTAAGCCAGTTAAGGGTAGCTGCTAAAGTAACCAAGGTTGCGCCATTGGCAGGTGAAGCCAAATTGGCTGGATTGGGGGGATTGGTAACTACCAGAGCGGCCATATTAAAACGGATATTACAACGATTGAGGCTAACAGTTCCCGTAAGGGAAGTTGCAGCATCAACCGTGTCACTTTGATTCCGCAGGGCACTATTATACGTAGTGGGTGTGTAAAAAACCGAGGCATTCTGCGTGTATGCTCCAGGGATCAAGGTGGTTACGATATCCACAATTATGTTAGCAGAGCCATTCCAGGCGAAGGGGGTGGTGAATGTATGCGTGTTCCATCCCGCTACGGGAGTGAATTCAGCCGCTGTCCACACAGTGGTATAAGTGCCTACTTCAAAAGTGGTGGTAAGCTCTGTCTGCGTAGTTTGCTTCAGCTTGATGGTATAATTCGGCATGGCGGAAATAGTATTGATGTTATCAACGTTGAAAGCAATGGAATTAATGTTTCCAGCTCCACCACCGGCATCTTCAATTTCGCTGGCGCGCAGCAAATATTGCTGGTGGAAGTTTTTGTAATACGTTCCATAAGGGGTGGGGGATCCGGTAGTTGTATTTACGGTTGTTCCCTCACCAATGGTTACAGTAGCTTGGGCGAACAAACCACTTGCTACTCCTAATCCGAGAATTACGAGCAGGCTGATAAGCAATAGTTTTTTCATTGCTTTTTCTCCTTGGGGTCTTATTATTAAAGGGTTTAAGCAGCTCTACTTTTGGGGTGGAGCTACATTTCTTACGCTAAACTTAAAGGTAAAGATGAGTATGGTTCATTTACTTGGCATTACTTCACCTCTACCCACAAGTAAGTTATGCAAAAATGCAGCCAATTTTGGAAATTTCTTTCCGCTTGTTTTATCTTACTGGTGAAACAGCCACCGTGCGGGCTACCAATACGCCCCTTGATTTGTTTTACAAAGAGTAAAAGAGAAAAAGAGGGTAAGAGAAAAGATATGTTTCTTCGGTGCCTTCGGTGTTCTCGGTGGTTAATTAGAATTTTATCAAGCACCCAAAGCACTGAATACACCGAAGCACTATTCTACCCCTCTTTTTCTTTATCAGCGTAAATACAGTCGATCTGCGTCATCTGCGTTCTATACTTTTTTTAATCATTTTGGTCTTAACCGCGTTTGAACCGGCTCTGCCAATAGCAGTTTATCCGCTGAGCAGCATATAATAGCGAGGCGGACAGCGCTTTACGCAGTGGTGTGCCACGGTTTTCCACTACAAACAGCAAGGGAATCAAACTAAACCAACGCAAAATGCCACCGATGCCAAAGATTACCTGCTCCGGCTCCAAAATCCTGTTCCCAATGACCAATGTTCCAGGGAAAAAAATGCCAGACGCAAGCGTGGAGAGCATCATTGCCGAACCTGTTAAAGCCGCATAAAGTCCCGAATAAACCTGCTGTTTGCCCTTGGCAGCAATGCTTAGCACAAAGTTGGTGGTAATCACCCCTGTGCCCGCCCACATGAAACCGGAAATTACCCCTTCAAACCACAGAATATGGTAGTTCCCGGCACTGGCAAAAAGCCAGAACATGGGATTGAGTCCACCCAAAAGCACGCAGATTTTCATGGCGCTTTTATTGCCGAACCTATCGATAAAACGTCCCCAGAAGTTAAAGGATATTAACGAGGAAAACATATGCAGAGAGCTATAGAGTTGCATCTCAAACAGGCTCATAGAAAGCTTTTTAAGCATAAAGGGTCCCCAAAAGGGGCTGCCCACTCCGATTGCCAACATCCACCAGATACCGAATACCAGAAGTAAGCGGAAGTTCTTGTCCTTAAAGGGTTCACGGTAGCGTGAGCGTAAATTCTGTGTTTCAGCTTCGCGCATCGGACGTTCAGGCTGGCGCGCCAGAATAAACAGCCCGATTATCCCAATCAACGTGGCAAAGACGAAAATCCCTGCCAGAAACCAAGCCTGATGTTGCGGGGTGAAAAATGCCTGTGCATTTAACAGCTTGATATAAAACTCTTTGAATCCACCTTTACCCGTTTCAAAGAGATCCACATGAAAGCTAAGCAGATAGCTAACCACCAGCCCCACGCTGATGAGAATCTGATTCCGGCGCGAAAAGAAACGTCCACGGATAGAAAGCGGAATTAAATCGCTAACCCAGGCAATCCAGATATTGGCTCCCATAGCCTGAAATCCCGCACTGAAAAACATCAGGATTAGCGCAAACCAAATCCCATGTTGCTGTATTGGGAAAAGCAAGGATAAGCCCAAAAAGAAGGTGAGAAAACGCCCAATAGCGGTAATCCACACACAGGCCATCTTGCGCTGCTTTAGATGGTGAGTAAAGGCTACTCCCAAAGGTTGCCAAATTGCCGAAACCTGCCCCAGCGCGCTTAACAAACTGTAGTGCATGGGACTGGCACCCAAAATCACCATCAATTTTGTGATAAATGAGGAGCCAATCTGCGCTAAATTGCCATAAACCTGCGCAAAAATGCCTTCCAGAACAGAGACGCGATAGGTCTTGCGGATAATTCCGTTCTTGCTGCTGTGCCGCTTGCATGTTTTGTGCATGGCGCTTTTTTATCCCTTCTTTTGCTTGATTTATGATACCTGATGGCAAGTAGTTCAGGCGCAACATTAATTCTTGCAGCGCGGTATCTGTCCAGAATTATTTACTGGCATTTACATGAAAATGAGTATTCGGCTACCTTGGGCGAGCGCAAAAAAGCCCCTACAATTATAGGTATTTATTTTCATTATCAGTGGCGAAAACACAGTTATCTGGATGTTTCTTTTCTTTTCTCTTCTTTTACATGAAAATGAATAATCGGCTACCTTGAGCGAGCGCAAAAAAGCCCCTACGATTATATGGGTAAATTTTCATTATCAGTGGCGAAAACGCAGTTTTCATGGTTGTTTCTCTTCTTTTCTCTGCTTTTCTCTGCTTTTCTCTGTGGTAAAAAATAAATCTCCATAGTTTCCTCTATCTTTACAGCAAAACACTCCATCCCCGCATTTAGCGCAGCTTAACTCTTAGCTCTTAACTTTTTAACTCATAACTTCCCATATTTAGCACTCTCCCATCGAGGCTGCTAAAAAACCTCTTGC
>JAVEUB010000015.1:0-19427 GCA_034005785.1 Cloacimonas sp. (SeqCode)
GGAAAGGGTTTGCAATTCGCATTTGTTGTTGGCAACACAAGTGGGGCAAACAACATCGTGATTGGATAGAATTAGTTCCACCACTGTTTTACGGTAGGAACGCAGTTTTTGGGAATTGGTAATAATTTTCAAACCTTCTGCCACAGGTGTGCAGCAAGCTCGTTTGGGAGTGGGGTTACCAGTAACTTCCACAACGCAGACACCGCAGTTTGCTGTCGGAGGCAGATCAGGGTGATAGCACAAGCGGGGAATATGGATTCCATATTTATCTGCGGCTTCGATGATCGTCATTGTATCCGGTACTTCCAGATGCTGACCATCAATCCAGATATTGACTGTTTTAGCCATAGTATCAATCCTCATTTTATTACTTACTTTGTTATTGCGATGAATTCATCACGGAAGTTTTCGATAGCGCTACGTATTGCCATAATAGGAGATTGGCCAAGCGCACAGAAAGAAGTATGCAACATGGTTTCGGCTATGGTGAGCATTAGTTCCACATCATCCATGCTGCCTTCACCTTTTTTAATCTTAGTGATCAAGCGATATAGCTGCTGAGTTCCGTTTTTACATGGAGCGCATTTTCCGCAGGATTCGTGACGGAAGAAACGAAGGATACTCCATAGCATATCGACTATGCTTTGGTGTTCGTTCATAACCAGGATGGCACCACTTCCAAGCACTGCTGCATATTGGTTCAGGCTGGAGAAATCCATCTTCACATCTAACAGACGATCAGGAAGGATCACGCCTGCCGCTCCACCCACAAGGGCAGCTTTGAAACGGAAACCTTTTTTCATCCCGCCAGCATATTCGTTGATGATGGTACGCAAGGTGGTACCCATATCAACTTCGCAAAGCCCGGGATGAGCGACGTCACCAAGAATGGTATAAACCTTGGTTCCGGTGCATTCGGGAGTTCCGTATTTCAGGAATTCATCGGCACCTTGGGCTATGATGAAAGGTACATTAGCCAGGGTTTCTACGTTGTTTACAACTGTAGGACACTGCCACAGACCTTTAACGCCAGGGAACGGTGGTTTCCAGCGTGGATTACCACGATTACCTTCCAGGGATTCGATCAGGGCGGTTTCTTCGCCACAAACATAAGCACCGGCACCAATCTTGATCATAATATCCAGATCAAAGCCGCTGTCGAAGATGTTGTTGCCCAGAATTCCATATTCCTTAGCTTGTTTGATGGCAATTTCCAAACGGGAAATGCACAGCTTGTATTCACCGCGGATATAGATGTATGCTTTGCTGGCTCCAATGGCACGGGCACAGATCATCACGCCTTCCAAAAGCTGATGTGGATCGCCTTCCATGATCAAACGGTCTTTAAAGGTACCAGGTTCGCCTTCATCAGCATTAACCACCACGTATTTCTGGGGAGCATCTATGGGAGCGGTAAAACTCCACTTTACTCCCGCAGGAAAACCAGCACCACCGCGTCCACGCAGGCCTGATTTTTTCACTTCGGCTACGATCTCGGCTGGCTGCATCTGAGTTAATGCTTTTTCCCAGCCTACATAACCACCAGCACCGATGTAATCATCGATGTTTTCCGGATCAATAATACCAGAATTACGCAAGACGATACGATTGGCATAGTTGAAATTGGGGCTGAATTTCCCGATTGAATCGAGCATGATCCGTTTAACCGGACGGCCCTTGAGAAAATGTTCCTGCACCAATTCGGGAATATCTTCCAGCTTAACTGATTCGTAATTAATGTTTTCGGGATACACGGTTAAACAAATCCCGCGCCCGAAGAAACCCAAGGGACCTGTTTCCAGGATGTTTATCTCATCGGTAAGATCGGCTTTGGCAAGCTCACTACGCAGATTCTGCACAAATTCCTGCACACCTGCTGCGATAGATGTTTCGTTGATACCTATCAGGACATGGTTACGATAGTATTTCATTATCTTTCCCTCCTGATTTTCTCAAGAATTTCATCTACCTTCTCTTCGGTGAGGTCTCCATACACATCGTCGTTGATCATCATCACCGGTGCGTTTCCACATACACCCAGGCAGGCACAAAGCTCCAGCGTGAACATTCCATCCTTGCTTGTTCCACCAGTCTGAACCCCTAAAGCTATCTTCAGCTTGCGCAGGATATTTTCCGAGCCTTTTATGTAACAAGGAGGAGATTCACACAAGCGGATGATGTTTTTCCCTCGGGGAGTGGTGCTATACATTGTGTAAAACGTTAGCACACCATAGATATGATTGGCAGGTACATTCAGATATTCGGCAATGGCATCCACTGCTGCTGAAGAAATGTAATGCTGAGGATGGGTATCCTGAACGTCGTGAAGAATCTGAATCAGGTTATCCTTTGTGGGAGCATATTTTTTGCATATTTCTAATGTCATACCTTCCCCTTTAGTCTTCGTGATGGTTGGTTGATTTAGCATCCGTTTCGCGCTTGGCAGTAACCTCCGGGTGCATTCCCGGAATGCGGGAAATAGCTTTAACAGGACATACATCCTGACAATTTCCACATTTTACGCATTCAAGCTGATGGATAGTATATTTCTCTTCGCGGCTGCCAGTAATACATGTAACCGGGCATTTACGTGCACATAATGAACACCCTATGCAACGGTCTTTATCAATATTAAAGTGCATCAGAGGTAGGCATACTTTATTACCGCAGCTCTTATCTCTGATATGAGTTTCGTATTCATCGCGGAAATAGCGGATGGTGGAGAGAACAGGATTGGGTGCAGTTTGGCCAAGCCCACACAAGGAAAGCTTGCCTATGGCTTCGCCCAAACGTTGAAGTTCTTCGATATCGCCTTCTTTGCCTTCTCCGCTGGTAATGCGCTCTAAGATACCAAGCATTTGTTTTAGCCCGATACGGCAAGGAGAGCATTTTCCGCAGGATTCATCCACGCAGAAGTCCATGAAATATTTGGCGATGTTGACCATGCAATTCTTGTCGCTCATCACAATCACACCACCAGAACCCATCATTGCTCCACGTTCTTTCAGGGTTTCATAATCCACATGAACATCAAGATGATCGGCAGTTAAACAACCTCCACTGGGCCCGCCCAATTGCACTGCTTTGAATTTGTTGCCGCCGGACATACCGCCACCCACATCAAAGATCAGTTCGCGTAGTGTGATTCCCATAGGAACCTCCACCAAGCCAGTATTCCTAATATCACCCGTTAAGGCAAATACTTTGGTACCCTTACTGGTTGCAGTTCCCATCGAGGCAAACCACTTCGCGCCTTTAAGAAGGATGGTAGGAACATTGCCAAAGGTTTCCACATTGTTTACAATGGAAGGCATATCCCATAATCCCTGAACAGCAGGATAAGGAGGCTTGGGTGTTGGATTACCACGTCCACCCTCGATTGAGTGAATCAAAGCAGTTTCTTCGCCACATACAAAAGCTCCAGCTCCAGTACGCACTTCTGCATCAAAGCAGAAATCCGTGCCAAAGATATTCTTGCCCATCAGACCAGCTTCTTTGGCTTTGCTGATGGCAAGCTTTATCCGCTTGATGGCCAAGGGATATTCTGCCCGGATATACAAGAACCCAGCATTCGAGCCAATGGCATAAGCACCAATCATCATACCTTCCAGAATACGATGAGGATCGCCTTCCAGAAGTGATCTGTCCATAAAAGCACCTGGGTCACCTTCATCTCCGTTGCAGATAATGTACTTTTCTGCGCCAGGGTTATCGTGCACCATTTGCCACTTAATGTGAGTGGGGAATCCTCCGCCACCACGCCCGCGGAGTCCAGATTCTTTGATAACATTGATGGTATCCTGTGGACTCATAGTGGTGAGAACCGTTCCTAAAGCTTCATAGCCACCTGTGGCAATGTATTCATCGATACTTTCAGGATCGATGTATCCACAATTTGCCAAAGCTACTTTCACCTGTTTTTGGTAGAAGGGCACTTCTTTTTGGGTGCTGAACGTGTTCTCTTCCTCATCCTGAAGCATAAGCCGGCTAACGGGGCGACCTTTGATGAAATGTTCGGAAACAATTTCGTCCACGTCTGCCGGGGTAACCTTTTTATAGAATATGCCTTCAGGATAGATCACCATCACCGGGCCGTAATCACATGGGCCCATGCAGCCTGTTTCGATAATGTTGATTTCGTTGGTGAGGCCCTTTTCTTGCAGAACCTCGTGAAATCTCTCTTTAATCTTCATGGCTCCGGCACTTAAGCATCCTGAACCACAACAGATTAGTAGGTCAATTCGTTTAAGAGACATTCTTTTAATCCCTCCTGCTAATTGCCGGTAGCGACAACATAATCGGAGACGATTCTGCCATTAACAATGTGCTCCACAACTACTTTTTTAACCTTGTCCGGGGTCATGTTTCCGTAGGTAACTTTTGGCTTGCCATCTTCAATTACATCCACTACGGGTTCCATCGAAGACAGACCTTTTTCACCAGTTTGAGTAACCAGAACATCGGTAAGGTTACGGTTTGAAATCTCTTCCAGGAAAGTTTTCATGACTTCACGTGCACCCATCGCAATACCGGATGTTCCCATCCCTACCACGATTTTAACGCGTACGCTGCCGCCACGAAGTTTCATCTCTTCCTGAGCTTTTTCACGGATTTTCTTAAGGTCTGCGAGTGTTTTCATCAGACATCCTCCATGTTTGTATTTTGTATTCCTTCTAATAATGATTGATCGATGTATTCTATTACATCAGGATAGGTTAAGGGGATATCCCCCAATTCTTCTTTAATTGCTGCAGTATCGAAGTGAAAGCTTTGTTCCACGCCTTTTTCTTTGGTGCTCAAATTGATATCAAAATCAACTTCTGCATGCCCAATAATCGCCCCCAAAAGTGTATCTTTCAGGTTACCAAGAGGCATCCGGTCAATATGATCCAATTCAAAATCTACCGTTAGCACAGTTCCAAAGCCTGGTTCACTGGCCATTTTAAAGCGGCCATTACTTTGCTCGGCATTCTGCTTAAACAGCGGAATCCCCAGTCCGACCTTCTTTTCACGCTCTTCTTTGGAGGTGAAAAACGGGTTTTGTGCCAATTCTATCATGTGCGAATCCATGCCCACTCCATCATCTTCTACAATGATGCGAAGGCGGTTCTTTGGCACATTTCGGATAACACGCACCTTGATGTTCTTCGCTTTAGCCCTTGCGGAGTTTTCAATGATGTCCAACAGGTGCAATGAGATATCTTGCATAATATTTTGCGATTAATGAAAGCGGGAAAGAATTTCGGTTATCTTGTCGTTGGTTTCAACGCGACCAAAGGTATCCTCACCAATCATAAACACTGGCGCTAAGGAACATGCACCCACGCAGCGAACCGCACTTAAGGTAAATAAACCATCGGCTGTGGTCTCCCCCATTTTGATACCCAATTGCTCGGAAATCATTTGAATCAAACGTGGAGCACCTTTCACAAAGCAAGCTGTTCCGGTACAGATATTTAAGTTGTATTTGCCACGCGGTTTCATGGAGAAGAAATTGTAGAACGTCACCACGCCATAAATCTTGCTGGCAGGAATATTCATCTCATTGGCAATGAACTCCTGCACTTCAATAGGCAGGTAACCAAAGATTTCCTGGGCTGTGCGTAAAATCTCGATTAAAGGATTTCGCAGGTCTTTCTTTTCCTCAATAACCTCTTTCAGGCGGGCATAAAGCTGATTTTGAATCTGGGTAACGGGAGCCATAACTCCTCCTTGCATATCTATATTTTTATCTTATCTTTTAATAAAGCGACCAGCAGTTAGAGTAGCTGCCTTTTGCAGCTCAGCAACACATGCCGATTTAAGGTATAGCTCACTGTAACCGGAGCCAATATCCGCCAGATAATGCGCATCAGAAGCTCTTAGCAAGCTCTTAGCGGCAAAATATGGCTGCTCTGAGAGCCAGGCACAAACATCCAGACGGGCAGTTATTCCAAATAAAGCAAACTCAGGCTCTTCTGGCATAAAACCCAACTGGCTTAGGATGCTATTCACACTTGCATCCACATGGGCAGGAACAGCCAAGCCACCAAAAGCCTGAACACGATCTACTACCATGCTCAAATCCCAGCTTGATGAGTTAATCAACGCTGTTTGCTCCACTCTTAAAATGTTCTCATTTTCGTCAATGATTACTTGATCTCCAAAGAAATCGGCATCATTCTCCAGCGGAAACAAGCTGCTATGCAGCTCTGCATCAAAGGCTTGAGCTGCAGCACTATCATCAAAATAGGCCAACACGTGTATTTCTTCAGCGCTCTGAATCTCTACACCCCAAGAAAAAAACAGTCCTTCTCGTTTGGCTACCTTTTCGTAAGCAGGGCAGTTTGCCATGCTATTATGATCGGTAATAGCCAGCCACTCTACGCTACATTCTTTTAATCTTTTCATCAAAGCCAGCGGGGACATTTCCAGCCCGCCACAAGGAGATAGTACAGAGTGAATGTGTAAATCCGCTTTGAACCAACGCATCAAACCAAGCTATGCTTTTAGCAACTGGTAAAGCAATCCGGCAAGTTCGAATGTAGGCAACTTACTGGAGACCAGTACAATTCCTTCTTCAGTAGCTTTGTCGATTACTGAAGCATCAGGCGTGCTGCCTTTGGAAAACACAATTACCGGGATACCGGTCATGGAAGCAACAGCAATCACATTCAGGTGCTTCATTATTGTTATCCAGGCTTGCATAGGCTTTGCTGAGCCCATCACATCGCTTAGCATGTCACTCACATAAGCGCCATCAAGCTCAACCTCGGCAGGGTCCAGGGCAGGAGTATGGTTCACCCCACCCACTAATTTCATGTAATCGTTTAGCTTAATCATAAATCTGTCCTTTTATTTTCATTCGTCAGGGGCTGTGCTTTTAGCGCATGTGTAAATATGGCATCCCGCATTGTCATTCCCGCGAAGGAGCTTGTGCGAAAACTGCAAAACCTTCTGTCATTACCGCGGAGGCGGGAATCCAGCCCTGATGAATCCCGTTAGGGATGACACAAATAAAGCATTGCAGTATAGTCATATATCTTCCGTTCTTACAGAACTTATAAATGGGCTGGATTCCTGCCTCCGCAGGAATGACAAAACGTTTTCGCACAACCTCGTAGGCGGGTGTAACAAGCTATCGAGATGTCAGCAGAGTTTTTACATAAGGGTTTAAAAATCATCTTCATCTTTGTTGTGGCGCTTCAGAAGCACCACACAATCGTCAATAGAGGCTTTACCCAAAACAATATCTTCGGCAAGGGCATAACAGGTTGGGCTACCACAAGCGCTACAATTTAAACCCGGTAGCATCGTTAAAAACTCATTGATTTTCTTCATCTTCTGGATGGCATTTTTTATGTCCTTATCCAGTTCCATAATTGGCCGCGGCGTAAGAGGTACCACATCGAATTCGCCTGCTTTGTATAATTCCATCAGGTCATCCACGTTAATATCCCGGGGTTCGCCTTCTTTAATCATTTTCTTTAATCTGCTCATGGCTACGAAAGGATTCTCCACATTCAGGCATCCTCCCACACAACCATTGGTACAGCTACGCAGCACAATATAATCGTATTGATCCAGATAGTGGTCTTCCACCCGCGACAGGATGTCCATCACATTTTCTATACCATTAACTGATAGCGCACGGATATCTTCGCTATCCACCAAATCAGCTTGCACACCGGATAAAGCCCAGGTTAGTCCTTTGGGATAGGTTTCCATCTCGATGGGTTCATTTTGCACTTTCTTAATAATCTCGCGCACTTTGCCATAAATCATTCCCGTGGAAAAAGCGCCATCCTGAAGGTGTTTATATGCTCCTTCAGGTTGATGTACCGCGGTTACATGGGCCACACAAGGAACAATTAAGAATATCCCCAAATCCTCATCGGCAATCTTTTCCCGCGTTGTGATTTTTTCCCGCAGGTAGCTGGTCAAAATGCTCATGGGAGCTTCCTGATGGTACAAATTGGGTATTAAAGCCGGAAATTTAACCTGAATCAAGCGTACCACAGCGGGGCAATTACTGCTTAGGATGGGGCGCTTATCGCGATTATTGCGGATGTAATCCCTAATCATGGTAATCATGAATTCCGTTACCATGCCTTCTTCGGCTACCTCATTAAATCCCAACTGCAAAACCGCTTGTTTAGAGGCAGCATGGCTGATATCTTCGGTGAATTGCCCAAAAAAGGAGGTGGATATAATCGCCACCCTATACTTAAATTTGTTGATAATATCAAAGGGATCACTACTGGGGATAATAGCATGAAATTGACATACTGTAACACAATTCCCGCAATCAATACAACGGTTAGGATCAATAGTTGCCTTGCGATCCCGAACCCGGATTGCTTCAGTAGGGCAAACCCTAACGCAGGCTGTGCAACCGGTACAGTTATCTTCCAGAATCTGTATGGCGTGAAAATATTTAGCGTCTTTCATATCTATCCATAGAAAATAAGAAATTCTACCAGGGTTGGTTTTCCGTATTCAGACGATATATGCAGAGCATCACTGTTTTTCTGGATATTGGGCAAACCCAAACCAGCTCCGAAACCAAATTCACGCACCAGATCATCTGCGGTGGAAAATCCTGGAATCATCGCTTGATTTATATCAGCTATTCCGGGGCCGGAATCTTCAAACTTGATGTGAATCATATCCTCATAAATAAGGCTGGTCATTTTACCACCAATGGAATGAGCTGCAACGTTTATCTCCGCTTCGTAAGATGCTACGGCTATGCGCCGTAAAACATCAGAATCCACACCCAACCGTTTAAGCAGATTTTTTACTTCCGAAGAACCTTTACCAGCATTATTGAAATCTTTTTCGGGTATCACAAATTCCAGGGTTACTTCCGCCGGGGTCTTTCGGGAAAACAACTCTTTCAGCGCGTTTTCCATTCCGGGAGCGATATTCCAGTAATCTGCCATCTTCTATATTTTGCAGCTACGTAAGCCTGCGTTATACAATAGGCCACTGGAACGGTAAAGTGTCATTTTAGTTGTAACAATAGGGAGTCCGCGCTCCTCAGCCATTGCTATCACATCAAGTAATGGGCGTTTACCCCTTACGAAAATAATAGCGACTACATCAATCATATCCGACAAACGGATCACCTGATTGTTAGTTAATCCAGTAAGCAACAAGGTAGGTTCCTTGGTACACATCAGGATATCAGAAATTAAATCCGAGCCAAAGGCGCAAGGCACATCACGGCTCAAATCAACCTCAGTGCCTAACACTTCGCCTTCAAGGAGAACGACGATATCTTTTAAAGTCATTTACTATTCCCTTAGAATCTTATCTTAAAAGACAGCTCTAACAGATGCTCTTTTAAGTCAAGCAAATAGTTTTTTGGGGAGTGTGGGCGTGCGGAGGCAGGATCAAGCAAAACCCCAGATTCACTATCGAAAAAGATGGGTATTCCGCTATCTCAAGAGAGGGAATCCTGAAGCTTGGCACATTCATACAACCCCGGCATTCTGGGCAATTTGAGACAAGAATCTGGCTTGAAAACAAAGTCGAGGACGAGGACAAAGTAAGTGATCGTTTGTAGAAGCTGGCTAAGCTCTATGGGCATTTTATGTAAATCTGTGCTTGCCCTTCAAAAAATAACGATTATCCTATGCGGTAGATATGCTTAGATGATTTGAAAAAAGCGTGATACTCATTTGCAGAAATCGTGATACTGGCTTGAATCGATTTTGGGAGATTTGCAGCCGATGTGATACGATTTGCATAATTAAGTGCGATTCTATATTAAGCACTTACCCACCCCCCTGAATTTATTTTGTTGACATGATAGACATTGCGAAAATAATCTCCGCCATTGCTATATTAGCAGATGAAAGAAAGCATAAATAAAACAAAAATAACTGGAGGAACCTATGAAAACAGCGATGCTGGAAAAGATGAAGACATCATCTTTGCTTGTGCTATTTACCCTAATTGTAAGTGGCGTCTTTGCACTAAGTAGCTACACAGAAAGTGGCGATATTGCACTTGATACGGTAGTCCCGGTCTTGCAACTAAATAGCCCCAATGGTGGCGAAACCTGGTACATTGGTGATAGCAAAAATATCACCTGGGCGGTTAGCGACCCCAACCTTGTTCCCGATAGCGCTAGCCTGTGGTACAGCCTAAATGGTGGCACTATTTACACCCTGATAGCCCAAAACGAAGTAAATGACGGCACTTTGCCTTGGACTATCCCCAATGTGCAAAGTCAAAACACCAAAGTGAAAATCTCTGCTTCTGATAGCTTTGGCAATATTGCCATCACCAATAGTGCTTCAGCTTTCACAATTGCCTATGTCCCCCCTGCCAGCCCTGAGGGTATTAGTGTGGATATTTCCAGTGGTGTGGATGCCACTATTAGCTGGAATGCCGTTACCAATACCATTCCGCCCTATAATACCCCCATCACTCCAGATGGCTACATCGTGCTTTATAACGAAACCCCTTATGAAGATGAAAGGCTATATTATTTCTTGGGACGCAGCTACATCACTTCTTACACGCATCATGATGTGGCAGAATTTCGCAGCCAAATGTTTTACAAGGTGGTAGCTTACAAAAACTACAGCCGGGACGAAGAACTGGCTTTGGAAACTCTGTGCCAGACGAAAACCCCCATCCTATGGCAAAATGCCCTATCCCAAATCCAAAGCGGAGGTCAAAAATGAAAAAGTACATCCTTGTAATAGCCCTATTTACCCTGGCGTTTAGTATGTTTGCTACCCCCATAGCCTTTCAAGGCTTTGAAGCAAGCCCTAGTGACACTTGGACTTACATGGCAAATAACCCTGGTGGTGGCTATTGGGGCTTGATTGACGATGTGTTTGGAGGAGCTACCATCCACTCTGGTGCCATGTATTGGGCAAGCTGGAATCTGGGTGCAAATGAAGGTACCATTTCTTTTGCCAACCAAAGCCTTGCCCCAGGCTATGTGTATGATATCTCATTTTATTATTACTCCCGCCTGCTAAATCCCGCCACAGAATATGTGCGCTATGCAGTTTCTTACGATAATGGCTTTTCATACAGCGAATGGATACCCCTCTTGCCCAATACCCAAGCTTGGGCACCTGTGAATATCAGCATCCCGGCTCAGAACACCCAAGTAATGCTGAAAGTGGCTACCAAACATAGCGGAACCAGCAAATACTGCCATTTCGATGCCCTTACCCTAAATAGAGAAAATGCCACGCCCACCGCCCCAACTGCCTACAATCTGCAAATAGCGCAACGCACAGATAGCAGCGGGATAGTGGATATTGCTTATGATCTTTTTGATATAAATAACGATCCCAGCACTATCGCAATTCTCTTTTCTGAAGATGGTGGCACTACCTTCAGCCCTCTCAGTTCCAATATCTCTGGCGATATTGGAAACAACATCAGCAGCGGAACGAATAAACACATCGTCTGGGATGCCAAAACCGCAAATTACTCCCTGCAAGGGACAAACTACCGTTTTCGCATCGTAGCCGAAGATGGCATTACTTATGGCACGGTGGCTACGCCTGTATTTTCTCCTGCAGGGGGGACATATAGCACTGTGCAAAACGTGGCTATTTGTTGTGCTACAGAAGGTGCTGCTGTGTATTTTACTACCGATGGTAGTGAGCCGAGTGAAAGCTCTGCCTTATATAGTTCAGCTCTTCAGCTTTCCTTAGATACCACTTTGAGGGCGAAAGCTTTTAAGGCAAATTGGGATGTTTCGCAGATGGCAGAGGCAGTGTATGACATTAATATTGTGCCCACCAATTTTGTCTTGATAACTGGGGGAAATTTTAATAATGGTACATCCATTGTATCGGTAAACAGCTTTTATATGGATAAGTACGAGCTTACGCAGGCAGGCTATCAAGCTGTGATGGGAAGCAATCCAGGCTCAGGTTACGGAGTTGGTGCTACCTATCCAGTCTATTATGTCTCCTGGTTCAATGCCATCGAATACAGCAACCGCCGGAGCATGCAGGAAGGGCTAAGCCCCTGCTATAGCTATAGCACTTATGGCACGAATCCTGATAACTGGCCTGCCGGGTGGAATACAAGTAGCACCAATCACACCAATGTATCCTGCAACTGGACTGCCAATGGCTACCGGCTACCCACCGAAGCAGAATGGCAATACGCAGCTATGGGTGGAAACCAGACGCATTATTATACTTATAGTGGAAGCCTTGAAATCCACTTTGTGTGTTGGTATTCATCAAACTCAGGTGACACAACTCATACCGTTGGCACCAAGACAGCCAATGAACTGGGTTTGTTTGACATGAGTGGCAACGTTCTGGAATGGAACTGGGACATCCAGGGCAGTTACCCCAGTGGTTCACAAACTAATCCTACGGGAGCAAATAGCGGGTCTGTACGTATGTTCCGTGGTGGTGGCTGGAACAGCTATTACGGCTTCTGCACTGTTTCCTTTAGGAGCGGTGACAATGCTGCCTATAGCAACAGCAGTGTAGGCTTCCGCCTCTGTAGGCTTTCCCC
The DNA here is from genome assembly GCA_034005785.1 of Cloacimonas sp. (SeqCode). Lineage (GTDB taxonomy): Bacteria > Cloacimonadota > Cloacimonadia > Cloacimonadales > Cloacimonadaceae > Cloacimonas. The sequence continues at coordinate 12,496 of JAVEUB010000015.1, forward strand.
TTGATTTTTGGTTTTTTGTCCTTTTTGCCTTTTGCATGGTAGAGCAGCATTCCGATGCTGCTATGTGGCTAGCAAAGGGACAACGCTCTGAAGCTACATCAAAAAATGGGGCGCAGGGGGATTCTTCCCCCTGCCTTCTAAAAAAACTACTTTTAGCCCGTAGCTCAGGACGCCGTTCCTGCGGAACCGGAGTTTCACATCGCAGGAACGGCGTCCTGCGCCACGCAGATATATGTTTAAACTGCTTATAGCACTTTTTAACAGGAGTATCTGAAGCTTTATTGAAGCGGAGTTCAACAAGTTTTGCGAAGGGCTCAGCATCTTCAGGAAAGAGAAGGAATAATTGCATATTGAAGGGCTGGTCTATTATTCTTTCTTTATTGTTCAAGCCAGCTACAGCCAAGCAAAACGCGAAACACTGGGCAGGATCAATCTAAAGCTGGATGTCTTGAGTGCACTGCCTCAGATGGCCTTAAAAATGAAACTACTGGCGGAAAACCAGTAAGAATACATCAGCCGTGTTCTGCTGGAAAACAGCTTTATGGTGGAAATCTTGCTTAAAAACGGCTAAGCGAGAGTATCTATAATAGCCTCCATAATCACTGCGAAATACAAGCCTAACGGTGTTTTCGGTGATTTGCGGAGGCTACTATATTGTGTTATCATTCTTAGCACACTTCATGAATAGCACGATATTTTACATACGTGACGTCCGTAGCTACAAGAAGCATGGTGAAAGAAATTCTATTGCTGGAACTGCCGAGTGTAATCATCCTGGCGAAACATCGCAGTGGAATAATTAGGGTCTAACGTCATCAGCCTTTGGTATTCTTGGTTTCCCCCTAAGCCTCTTAGTGCCTGTCGAGACGGAGAGAATAGAATAATGCACTCAAGCTTGATTGTCGCCTCCAGGGTTACATTGTATTTTCTTTTGTCACAGTGATGAGGCTGGAATAAATAGCCAAGGGGTTGTAAATATGCCTTCAGCCAATGAAATACTTGATTACTTGTGCAATACACTCTATTAACCTTTTTTAGTATCGGCAGGATCAGGTGGTTGAATTTTATGCATGTAATATTCATATCACTTGCCGAGTGATTGATTCTATCGAACTCTAGCAGGATATCCGCCATGGCGATTTGATGCTGGGTAAGCAGAGATTCCATTTGTATCTTTGTGAGAGGTCTGTTTTCACTAAGTGCATGGGAAAGCAAATCCCAGAAAGAGTTGTCCTCACTTCCATAATAGAAATCTACGTCACCGGCACCTATGTGGCAAGTGGGGCAGTTACAGAATCTACAGGGCGGTGTGGACCCCAGTATTAGAGCTGTGGGATTTGGGGGGACGAAAGGTGGGTAGGGATGCATCTGAGTCATAATTTGTCTCCTAACAAGTTTATTGTTGTTCAGCGTTTTGGCATTGCCTTATCAAGCTTGTTAAATCTCCTGCCAATTTCATGTGGAGGTTATGCCCATGCTAACGATAACATGGCAATTTGCTCTACAAGCATAATAGTGCTTCATGTCTTGGTGCCTCTGGTTATTATTCAATCATATTGTTAATATTTAATGCAGCAACTATCTGTCAAGACATATTATTATAATGCTTTTATGTGCCGCTTGAGACTGTTCAGTTATCATAACCTATCTAAGCAACTTTCTTCACTATGCGTTCTCACTTAATTTTTTCAAATCGTGTCACCATTTTTTCAAATCGGCAGTTTTGTGGGTTTGCGATATCACGATTATTTCAAATGTGTATCACGATTTTTGCAAATAATCTGACCACTTATGTAATAGAATGTAATCCATATTCTCTAACTCACAAACAGAGATTTGCATATTAAATGTATAGCGGTCTGTCATCAAACTCATCCAGCCGCTTTCTTTGTCCTCGTCTTTGGTTTCAAGCCAGATTCTTGGCGCATTTTACCCAGTATGCTAGGTTGTATGAATGTTCCCAGCTTTAGGATTTCCTCCCTTGTTATGAGGAAGTACCCATTGCTTTTGATTCCAACCATGCTGATAGATGCCAGTGCTTCCAGATAGGCAAAGACCAGTTGCCAGCTCTTGCCATAATCTCTCTGATGGAGCGATACTGCTTGGTGTTCAGCAGATTGAGGATTTCTTCTGCCACATGGGTGCTATATTTCCAGTTGCCTTTTTGCTGGAAACCGACTTGAGACTGGTAGTACTTACTGCTAACGAATAGCTTGTCTTTACGTGATATGTACTTGATTTAATTGCTGGTTGGCAGCACTTTCATTGCTAAGCTTATGGCTTGGATTTCGATAATGTTCTGCCTTCAGTGCCTCTAAGTGATCCTCATTTGCAAGTTTGGGTGAGACTTTGTGCCTAAAGGGAAATCCTCACTTTTTCCCATACTGCCACGCAAATAGGTATAACCGCAACCTCCAAAGCAACCTATGACATCTCTAATATTGATTACTTTGGGGAACCCATTTATTACTTAATCACTTCGCCCAGGCATCTCAGATGGTTTCTTGGCTACTTAGTGTCTCCCTGCTGCTAATTCTATGGTTCGCCACTCCCTGCCCTCACTTTGTACTCATTTGTGTTAGATGAAAGTGAGGGCAGGGAGTGGCGAAATTGAGTTCGCTGAACAAGGAAGAAGCAGATTGGAACACCGGATTCAGCTGGTTGAAACATTTGCAAGCAACTGACTGAAGCCGATGTTCCTGTAAGCTGTTGTTTATTATATTGTTATCAGGTTTAGTAGATTAGTTACTTAGCTCGGGGTTATGCCAATGCTTTTAAGGCGGCTTGGTAATCTGGTTCCATAACGATATCTTCCACCAATTGGGTATAGGCTATTTCACCTTCTTCATTGATGATGATTACTGAACGTGCCAAAAGTCCGGCCATGGGTCCATCGATAATTTCCAAGCCATACGCTTTGCCAAAATCGCGGCTGCGCATTTCCGAAAGGGTGATTACCTTATCGATACCCTCGGCCCCACAGAAACGTGCCAGGGCGAAAGGAAGATCGCGTGAAATGCCCAAGACAACTGTATTCTCCAGTTTTGCGGCTTCAAAATTGAATTTGCGTACGCTTGCGGCGCAAACACCCGTATCGATGGATGGAAAGATGTTCAGCAGGATTTTCTTGCCCAGATATTCGCTAAAGCTGTGATCCTGCAGGTCATTAGCGGTAAGAACGAAATCCTTAGCTTTGCTGCCAAGTGCAGGTAATGATGAATTAGTATTTATCGGGTTTCCGTGTAATTTTAAGTTAGCCATTTGGGTTATCTCCTTGCAATTTTAATGATAAGTTAAGCGGAATGGGGTGTTGGGCAAGAGGTAAGTAAGTAAGTAAGTGAGTGGAAAAGTGGATAGTGAAACCCGCTTCGAGTTTGGGTTGCAAATGTAGGGGCATAATTGCGTGCGCAATGTTTCGGTGCTTTCGGTGTTTTCGGTGGCTTATTTGTATCATCCCGCTGGGATTCATCAGCGCTGGATTCCCGCCTCCGCGGGAATGACAGAAGGTTTTGGAGTTTTCACACAAGCTCTTCCGCAGGAATGACAAACCTTTTCACACAGCCTCCTCCGCAGAAATACCAGAGGGAATTAGCTGCTACAATGCAAAATGGCGGATATTGCTATCCGCCATTTTATATATAGTTTTATAGTTTAGTAGAAGAACACCTTTACCAAAATCGCAATCAGGAGTACCGAATTGAGTGCCAGCCAGATCCGCAACTGATTAAAGCTCTTGTTATACACATCGCGGTTTAGCTGCACTTTCTTTTCCAGGCGCACCATCAGGTGTTCCATCGTGGCAAGTTTTTCTTGCGTTTTATCGTTCTTTTTGATGTTTTGGTTGTGGTTTGTATCACGCTTAAAGTGGCGCACCAATTCAAACATCAAGGGTATATAGGTGGGAATGAAACGGTTGAAAACATTAGCCATGATATATCCTTTATCAGCTTAGAATTTGTAGCCCAGACTGAAGAAATGAGTTGAGGGCAATACACTATGGTAAGAGAAGGAATAATCCACTTCTACATTATCGATATAGAAACTGGCACCGGCATTGTACAAAGCAGGGTTCTGATGCACGCCAAAACGAATTGCCAGTGGAGGCAAAATCCTGGCTTCCACCCCACCCATAAATTCGGTTTCCTTGGCGAAGTCTTTCTTCACTTCTACAGTTGTAGTAACCATATCATAGGGTGTATAAGCAATACCCATGGCAAGCTTATTGGGCAGATCAATCTGATTCTCGTTTCCCATGGTGGCTTTGTTGATATTGGTAACGGCAAAGCCAAATCTGGTGCGGCCATGCAGGATAGCAATAACGCCAAGGTCAAGACCAAAAGCGCTGTCATCCTCTTCCCCATCCATACTGAGATTATAGAAATTGCCCGTGTAGCCAAAACTGATTTCGGAATGAATATCCTTTAATAGAGTGAAACCATGCGCAATACTCCAAACTTGTTCGCCCATCAGGCTCACATCTTCGAAGTTTACGTCCATCATGCGCGCTCCAAGGGCAATTGTTCCCATTTTTTTAGGAAGTCGGTAGCCGATTGCGGCAGTTTTAAGCTCGCTGTATTCCTGATTGTAGAGATTGGCATAACCAAGCTTAACACCAAAATTGGTGGAGGTGAGGCCGGCAGGATTGTAGAAAATGGCACTAACATCATTGGTAGCGGCTGTATAAGCACCGCCCATTCCACGCGCCACTGCTGAAGGCTGATAGTCGTCAAAAACGGCTAAGAGCATAGCGGCGGGGATCAGGACAAGGCAGAGTAATATTATCTTTTTCATCATTCACCTCATTTCAAGCTGGATTTAATTACGATAGGTTGCACCGTTCGCTCTGTTGATCCGGTGCTGCGATCTATCACTTCCAGGTGGCAATAGTACAGGCCTACAGGAAGAAGTTTCATATTGCTGTCACGCCCGTTCCAGGGGAATGTTTCGATCCCCAAAGGCGAAGTAATGTTAACATTCACAGGGGTATAAACCAAGCGACCTTGCGCATCGTAAATTCGCACAATAGCTTTAGCCAGATAACCGGTTTTTACACCGTATTGAATGTTGATTTTTTCGTTCAAGTAGGGGTTGAAGATGTTCTTGGTATTGGTGTCCGAACCGATATTCAGGTAAGCAATTTTCTCGGCAATCTTGGTCATCAGCTTGCCATCGGTGAGGCTGTTGATGGTGTAGTTATCGTATTTAAAGGATAGTATGTCTATGGTTGCCTCCCCATAAGCCAAAGGTACGAACAGCAGTTTGGTAAGTACCGCCCCATCTTCATTGGCAAATAGGCCATCTTGATACATTACAGTGTAACTAACCGTGTCTCCCGTGGCAGAAAGAACAAATTCTGGATTCGTGGGTGTAAGTGTGCCGGTTCCTTCAAAGCCCTCAAAACGAACTTGGGTAGGGTTGAATCTAAACTTCATGGTGTAGCTAAGCACACCCCAAACCGGTTTAATCTTGGTGGTAACAACATTCATGGCAGTTACTTGGTTCAGGGTAGCAGTAGTATTCTCGATCTTAATTATAGAATTCTCGATACTATCCTGCTTAATCATATCATTGGCATTACGGGGATTGATCTTGTACCCCGCAGAACTGTGGTAATCTACAATACCTTGAATCGAGTACCACCAGTCGTTCACATTGATCGTATAAGCACCGGTAATGTTAAACAAACCATTATCAATCATGGCTTGAACATTGCCCACATCCGCTACTTTGAATTGTCCATAGCTATCCACGCTGGATTTAATCTGCACATCGGTAAGTTTAACCAACACGCCTTCATATTTCTCACAGGTGGGGCTGCCATAAGGAATATCAGTAGTGCTTAGTTCCAAAGCCGGTGGCAGTGGATTGCCCTGAGAAAATATCTCGTAGGAAGATATGGCAGTTAGCTCGGTAAGATTGTAGTATTCCGTAAGAATGCCAGTAAGCTGCACATCGTCACCAACGGTTAAAGCATTACTGGTGTTTCCATGAAACACATACAAGCCGCTCCAGGGTCCACCATCCGGATCACTGATATAAAAAGCACTATTGGGTATTACATGGGTAACAATAGCTCTTACAGTAACAGTTTGGTTGTTATACGGAGAGTTGCCGGTTGCATCCGCAGTATATTGAATATCTGCGCAACTAAGCACTTGGGCGGATAATCCCACAAATAGGATAGCCGCCAACAGGGTTAATACAAAACCTTTCATTTATATCTCCTTGGTATTAATCTCTGGTTCTTCGAGAAGAGTGATAGGAATATCTTTGATGCAAAGCATGTCGCAAATTAAGAGACATACGCCAATGAAAATACAGCTATCAGCAACGTTAAAAATGGGAAAACGCTGCATGATAAAATCAGGGAAATCTACGGAAAAGAAGTCCGTTACGCCTCCATAAAGGATACGATCGATAAGATTGCCAAACGCTCCGCCTAACACAAAGCCAAAAGCTATTACCTGGATGCGATGTTGGCTGTGGCGCAGAAGATAGATGATGAAGAAAACCGCTAAAAAGGTGATACAGATAAAGAAAATGCGGTTGATGAGATCGCTGTTAAACCCTATGGAAAAAGCTGCTCCGGTATTTTGGACATAGATTAGCATAAATGTGTCTTTGAACTGGTTTGATAGCAGGGGAAGGCTTTGGTTCAAATCCATATATAGGCGCACTAAGGTTTTAGTGAGTTGATCCAAAACCACTACGGTAAGCATAATCAGATATGCTGGGGCAGTATTGAGCTTGGTTAAGGGAGGATTCAACGCCTTTGCCGCCTTTTTTTATCTTCACTTTTCTCTTTACAGGAGATGCAATAGGTGGCGTAAGGGATAATTTCCAAACGGCTGGGCTGGATGTAATCTCCACAAATTTCGCAAGTGCCATAGGTGCCATCAGCAATACGGCGCATGGCGTCAAGATCGGAAGAG
>JAVEUB010000241.1:0-4506 GCA_034005785.1 Cloacimonas sp. (SeqCode)
ATGGGCATAACCTCGCCTTCGATATTATGAATCCCAAGACGGGGAAAGCTCAACGCATGACCATGATCATGGTCTTCGACTGGGCAAGCCGCTATCCAGTGGGTGCCTCGCTCGCCTTTACCGAAGACAGCCATCATATCCAGGTGGCCTTCAGAAATGGCTTCCTGAACTGGGGAGCCTTGCCTGAGAAGGTCTATCTGGATAATGGCAAGGCCTTCAAGAGCAAGCTGTTCCACGAGGGCTGGGAAGATCATGACCTGGAGCAGGAGCTCTGTGGTATCTTCCCCCGGCTGGGGATCAAGGCCGTATTCGCCAAGAGCTACAATGCCAAAGCAAAAGTGATTGAACGGTTCTTCCGAACCTTCCAGGATCAGTTTGAACGCTTCATCAGCAGCTTCCGGGGCTCATCAGTGGCAGACAAACCTTCGACCCTGATGCGTAACGAGAAGTGGGCAAAGAAGCTGTTCGAGGCCAAGCCACCTACGATTGAAGAGACGATGCAGATGATCGCCTACTATATTAGACACATCTATGGTGAGCATCCCCACTCCGGGTTGCATGGCAAGACTCCTTGGCAGGTATTCAGTTCATCTACGCTACCGGAAGGCTGCATTATAGAACCCGGCAAGCTCAACAACATGTTGCTTAGCGCCGAGCGTAAACGTATCCGCAATAATGGTATCTGGCTCGATAAGCTGCTCTACTGGAATGTGGAACTGATGAACCACATTGGCAAGGACGTGATCATCCGCTACGATCTGGGCGATGCCAGATGGATACTGGTCTATGACACCCATGACAAATACCTCTGCCAGGCTGAGCTACGCCGCACCCAGCATCCGATGGTGCAACTGGCCGAGGATGAAGCCACTTCCTTTAAAGAACTCAAGAAAGAATACAGCGAGATCAAGAAGTTGCAGAGACGCACCGAACAGCGCACCAGGATGGTGGTAAAGCAAGCTCAAATCGCAGTCGACAGGCTAGTTCCACCGCTCAAGTCCAGAATCCTGGAAGCCAATCCTATCTTCAAGCAGCCGCCCATGATCGAAGCCCCCAAGCCCGGCAGAGAAGAAGCCATCCACGCGATGGAGAAGCAGATGCTCAAGAACCTGCCCCAGCTTGAGCCGATCGAAACCGATGCAGCAGAACCGCCTGTCCAGGCAGAACCTGAACCCACCGAAAACGCAGCCAACAGCGACATCAAACCCAGGCCCAAGAGCTTTGAAGAGATGCTCAAGCGGGCCGGAATCAAATAAAGGAGGAGAATGATGAAAGAGAACAAACTTGTCCAGATCAACAACGTATTAGAAGCGGATGAGTGCATCCGCTTCCTGATCAACCGACCCAAGCGGGAGATGGTGGGACTGGGCATGCTCTATGGAGCGCCCGGCCTCGGCAAGACCACCTATGCCCAAAGGATGGCTTTCCAGCGAGGTTACATCTACCTGCGGCTGGAGTCCACCACAACTCCCAAGGCCTTTATGGTGGCTCTCTTAAGCGCACTGTACCGCAAGTTCCGCTTGGGAGCCTTTATCCCGACCGGATCGGCAAACAACCTGCTGCAGCTGATCCTCCATATCCTGGAAGATCACAAGGATACTGTGATCGTGATCGATGAGATCGACTATGCCTTCTCTCACGAAAAGCTTCTGGGTGCGATCCGGGACATCGTGGATGTGACACTGACAGTGGTGATCCTGGTAGGGATGCAGGGTGCCAGAGACCGCCTCTCGCAGATCAATGCCCACTACTTCGACCGCTGCAACTACTTCTATGAGTTCCAGTTCCTCAGCAAGCAGGATATTGGTATGGTCGCCCGGGAAGTCATGGATATCGATGTCACTGATGAAGTGGTGGAGAAGATCGACTTCAACAGCGGTGGTAACCTGCGCAAAGCCATGAAGGTGATGTACATCATCGAATCGATCTGCCAGTCCTGCCCGGATGCCGATATCTCAGGCATGGACTTGGGAAGGGCATTATGAGAGAGATCATCGAGAACTTCATCTACCAGTATACTCGTCCCTTTACCATAGAAGTGGTGGCCGAGATGACGGGTCTGGAGATCGGCAAGATTAAGACCATCATCAAGAAACTGATCAAAGATAAGACCCTCAAATACATCGATGCCAGCGAGGGCATCATAGTGCGTAACAACCGCTTCAATCCGGTTGTCTGTTATCAGCAGAAGGGAAGCTGGCGCTTCGATCCAGCCGCTGCCTCGGCATTATTAGATCTGATTGATAAGGGGCAGTACAGCTCGATCAGATCAGTTGCCATTGCCTGCGGACGCAGCAGGCAGTGGGCCTTCGTCTATATGGAAGCCCTGGCCTCGATGGGACTGCTAGGGATGCGGGACTATGTCTATGTGGTTCTGAGCCGGGAGAATATCTGTGAGATCGGCAAGGTGATCAAGCCCGGTATCCTGGGTGAGCTGCGTCCTCCCCTGAGTCCTGAGGAAAAGGAAAGACGAGCCATCCAAACCCAGATCAGGCACATGAACAAGCATCAGACTCACATGCAGGAGCTTGTCCGCAGTTACGATACGATGTCCAGGAAAGGACGCAAGAAGGCCACTCAACTGATCAAAGAACAGCATGCGTATGAGATCGCCGAAGCCCAGGCAAGATGGCAGCGTAATCATCTCAAGTGCAGCAAGAGAAAAGCCAACCAAATCATCAGCAACACCAATAACAACATCAGCTAAAAAGGTAACAGGAGACATTCTATGACACAGGAACTGCGAGAACGGAAACTACGTCAGGAAATCCATGCGCTCAGGGTCAAGAAGTTCCACTGGCCTGTTGATGGCTTCAAGTTCATAATGAATGGTCTCGGCTTTGGTGAGTCGCTTACGGCACTTTCTGAAGAGAGGCTCCAAGAGCTGAAATCAATCATGATCAACTACCGCAAGCATGGCCGTCCCTACGAGTTCAGCTATGACAAACAGGGCAAGTACATGTTCTCGCTCATGAAACAGGCTAACTGGACGGATACCGATCTGCGAGCCTATCTGCTAAGCCATTACAGCAAAAGCCACTGGAACCTGCTCGATACGAAAGAGCGCCGGGCAGTCATCGCCATGTTCCAATACTACGTTAAGAAACAAACAACTAATAAGGAGAATCCCCATGGGTAAAACCCCAACTGACAAGCCCCCCATTGAACGCACGAAGATTGACTCCCAAGGCAGAGCCATCCCTGTCTCTGTCATCCGCCCCGAGATGCTGAAACAGGACACTGTGGTAAACCGGACCCTAGACCGGGTGATCCGCCTCCATAACCGCATCAAAGCTGATAAGCTCAAGCTCTATGACGAGATACAGGACTATCTGGAATACATCGCCAAGCAGAGTGACCTCACCTGGAAGGGTAATGCCGGGTTCACCAGCTTTGATGGTAAGTACAAGATCGAGATCAGGTTCAAGGAACGCATCGAGTTCGGTCTGGAACTACAGCTGGCCAAGCAGAAGATCGATGAGTGCCTCAAGGACTGGTCTGCTGACTCCAATGCCAATCTGAGGGCGATTATCAACGAAGCCTTCCAGGTGGACAAGAAAGGCGAGATCGCCAAACATCGCATCCTGGCACTCAGGAAGTACAACATCAAAGACATCAAGTGGAAGGAAGCGATGGACCTGATCGACAAGGCCATCCGGGTCGTCTCCACTAAGCAGTATGTCTCTTTCTACGAACGGGATGAGCAGGGCGAGTACAAGATGATTGTGCTCAACTTCACCGCCCTGTGAGCAATTGTTTGGTATCCTTATGCAAGCTTACTTGAAACAAAGCAGGGAGAATGAATGATGGCACCTATGAATACCAACACAGCAGAGGAGATAAAGCCGATGAACGTGTTCAATGAAGAGCGCAACTACCGCACGGATGAGATAGCCGATATCCTCCGGGTAGACCGATCCAGTGTATACCGCTGGATACGGGACATCGAGAATCCTCTGCCTGCTTTCCGTACCAAAGAAAACGGTCAGTTGCGCTGCAAAGGCAAAGACCTGAATGCTTATCTGGACAGACACAAGGTACGCCCTGAATATGAGTAACGCACTGGAGTTCCGCATCAAGCGGGACAACTGCAAAGAAGCCTATCTGAACGGCAAGACCGATCCCACAGAGCTGGCGGTGATCTTCGGAGTTTCCGATATCACCGTTCGCAAGTGGATCAAGTCCGGCAAGTGGGACGAGATGTTCAAGGAAGAGCGTAAGCTCGACCATGAGATCAGCTTGGCCCGCAAGAAGGCGCTCATCCAGGCACTGCGTGAATATGCCAAGAATCCTGCCGATACCGCTCTGCAGAGCCTCGTTAGCTTGATCAAGCAGAACCAGAAAGACTCTGAGCCTTCCAAGGAGTTGAACGACTATATCGTACGCTTCCTGGATCAGGTGACGGATTTCATGATCGAGAAAGGACACGAGACCTTGCTTAAGCAGTTCCAAAGCATCGTGATTGACTTGGCCGAGTATTTAAGAACACGAAATGGATAGATTTAC